>DATKMQ010000152.1 GCA_035541755.1 Syntrophorhabdaceae bacterium | reverse complement strand
AAGATCAAGATCATGATCGGCGGCGGTCAGATCGATGAAGAGATCCGAAAGTATGTGAAGGCCGATGCCTATGGTAAGGATGCCATGGCCGCGGTAACGCTCTGTAACGGATGGATAGGAGGCTGACCGTGAAGGTACCAGATGCGCATTACGCGGAACGAGAGAAGCGGACGAATGACGCCATCGCCTTAAAGAAGCCTGATCGGGTTCCCATTATGGTTCTCTTCGGTTTCTTTCCGTGCAAGTATACCGGCATGACCATCGAAGAGGTCATGTATGACCCCGATAAGATGCTCAGTTCACAGCTTAAGACCCTTATGGATTTCGCGCCGGATATGGACATGAACCCGTACGGCACACGTTTTCTCGGACCGCTCCTCGATGCCCTCGATTTCAGGCAATTGAAATGGCCAGGCCACGGGGTGGAGAGTAACCTGTCGTATCAATTTGTTGAAGGCGAGTATATGTCAGCCGATGAGTACGACCACTTTCTTGTCGACCCCACCGATTTCATGTTCAGACGATACTGGCCCCGCATATGCGGCAGTCTAAAAGGATTTGAAAAACTGCCCCCTCTCCATAACATTATCTCTTACTATATGGGTCTTTCGACGGGCCTTTCGGCCTTCGTTTCTCCGGAAGTAGTCGAAGCCCTCGATGGATTGAAGAAAGCAGCGGAGAAATCACTGCAGGTCGCAACCTACGGTAGGGCGTACAACCAGAAGGCAAAGGACGCGGGATTCCCCATGCAGTTCGGTGGGTTGAGCCAGGCACCGTTTGATACCCTGGGTGACTTTTTTAGAGGTACAAAAGGACTCATGCTCGATATGTACAGAAGACCTGACAAAGTGATCGCAGCCTGCGAAAAGATCCTGATCTTCATGATCGAGATGGCTGTCAACGCTGCAAAGGCCTCCGGGAATCCAAGGATCTTCATCCCCATCCATAAAGGGCTTGACGGATTCATGTCGGAAGAGCAGTTCAAGAAGTTCTTCTGGCCGACCCTCAAGGAGTTGATGGTACGACTCATCAATGAGGGTTTAACGCCTTGTCCTCTCTGGGAGGGAGACTGCACTTCCCGTCTAAAGATCATCAAAGACATCCCCGAGGGAAAGACGTGCTACGCCTTCGAGGCGACGGACATCTTTAAAGCAAAAGAGGTGCTGGGTGATAGCATTTGTATTCGGGGTAACGTACCCCTCTCCATTCTCGCCACAGGCACACCTGAGGACGTAAAGAACCACTGCAAGAAGCTTATCGATATTGTGGGCCGGAACGGAGGATACATCATGGACTCTTCAACAGGTCTTGACGACGCGAAAGTCGAGAACGTAAGAGCTATGTTTGATTTTACGAAGGAATATGGTGCGTATTGAGGAGCGAACTCAGGCAAGTGCGAAGCGGCTTTAACCAATGCCTCTTCCGGACAGTCAAGACTTCACTGAGATTAATCACATAGGGAGGAGAAGAGTAATGAAAAAGATCAGCGTATTCATAATTGCTTTATCAATAATTGTTTTGATGACAACAGTTATGCCTTCCGGCGCTATAGCCCAGCAGAAAGTCATCGAGCTTACCTATGGCACGCCCTACGGTCCGGACCATATCTTCAGCAAAACAGATCAGAGATGGATGGCTAAGATAGAGAAGGAGACCAACGGACGGGTGAAGTTCAAACCATTCTGGGGTGGGGCCATCATTGGGGCTTCGGCAAATGCCATGGATGAGATGGTTAAAAACGTTGCTGACGTGGGGTTCATCTCTCCGGGTCAGGCAAAAACAGGGTACGACGTCTCCAAGGCACTGTTCCTTTTCTTTACAGGTGTAAACCCTGCGGATGAAAGGCGCATCTTCTTCGAGATGCTGAAGAGGTTCCCCGAGATTGAAGCCGAATATAAGGGGCTCAAGGTCATGGGATGGAGTTCGGGCACCCAGTATGATCTGTTGGCCCGCAAACCCGTGCGCAAGCTTGCCGACATGAAAGGCATGCGGGTCAAGACTCTCGGTGAAATCACCTCAGTACTCAAGGATCTGGGTGTAGAAGGAGTAAACTCGCCCATGACGGAAGTCTACGTGAGCATGCAGAAGGGCATCCTTGACGGGGCATTCGTCACCTACAATACACTCGACATTCTGCGATTAGCTGAAGTCGCCAAGTATTACACTATGCTCAATCTGGTAAGGCCCAGTACGGGCTCGCGCGTCATGAGCCTTGTTGCATGGAGCAAATTACCCCCTGACATCCAGAAGGTCTTTCAGAGCAACGTCGAATGGTTCTCTACAGAGTCGGACAACGACCAGATAAAGAGTGACATGGAGGGAAAGGAATTCGGCAAGAAGAACGGCGTAGAGTACATTACGCTCCCAAAGGAAGACATGGCAAAATTCTACAGCTTGATCCTGGACAAAGCCGCCAAAGAAGCAAAGAATCTCGATGCCAAGGGGCTTCCGGGTACAAAGATTCTCACCGAGGTGCAGAGACTCAGGGGAGGAAGGTAACGAGCCAGAAAGTTACTATTGCCTGAGACCACTGATTGAAGAATCAGCTACACTTTGTGCCTTGTAAACAGCGGGTGCGAAGAAAACAATAAGCGGGAGAAAAGACCATATGCACAAGACGCCTCAAGAGCTTTATGCCGAACGGGAAAAACGATACGCAGATGCTATCGCGCTCAGAACGCCTGACAGGGTGCCCATAGCTGTTTCCTTTGCATTCTTCCCCGCACGCTACTGCGGGTTTACCCATGCAGATATGATGTACGATCTTGACAAAGTTTGGGAAGCACAATTGAAGACGACCATCGATTTTGCGCCCGATATGGCTCAAAACCCATTCGGCTCCAGAGGTATCGGCCCTTTACTCGATATCCTCGATTTTCAACAGCTGAAGTGGCCGGGACGCCAGTTGCCTGCCGATGTTTCTTTCCAATTTGTGGAAGGTGAGTACATGAAGGCGGATGAGTACGATCATTTCCTTTCTGACACGAGTGATTTCATGGTGCGCAAGTACTGGCCCAGGCTCTGCGGAGAACTCAAGGCCTTCGAACAATTGCCGCCAATCCACACGATAATTAGCTATTATCTGGGCCTCGTGGGTTTTGGGGCATTCGGTATGCCGGAAGTTCAGAGCGCGCTTAAAACCCTCATGAAGGCGGGCGAGGAAATCATTAAGAGCCGTTCTTATGCTCAAAGATTCAATGAAAAGTTGAAAGAGGAAGGATTCCCATCCCTGGCAGGAGGAGGCACGCAAGCCCCCTTCGACACGCTGGGCGATTTCTTCCGTGGAACCAAGGGCCTTATGCTCGATATGTACAGGAGGCCTCAGTTGGTCGAGAAAGCCTGCGAAAAGTTATTGCCTTACATGCTGGAAATGGCCCTCGCTGGCGCGAAGAGATCTGGAAACACGAAGATTCTCATCCCTCTTCACAAAGGGCTTGACGGATTCATGTCTCTCGAACAATTCAAGCGTTTTTACTGGCCCACGTTCCGCGAACTCATGATCGGCATCATCAACGAGGGGCTCAATCCCTGCCCGTTCTGGGAGGGTGATTGTACCTCCCGGCTTGAGTTCATAAAAGATATTCCGCCAGCAAAGGCCTGCTACTCATTTGAGGCAACGGATATGACGAAGGCCAAAGATATCCTGGGAGATGGTATTTGCATAAAAGGCGGACTGCCCATCTCTGTCCTTGCTACAGGAACGCCTGAAGATGTGAAAGCCCACTGCAAGAAGCTTATCGATCATTGCGGAAGGGGAGGCGGTTTCATCATGGATGCTTCGACGGGCCTCGATGACGCTAAACCGGAGAACGTGAAGATGATGTTCGAATTTACAAAAGAATACAGTACTTACAGATAGAAAACATCCAATTTTGTGAGAACTCCGAAAGATTACGACGTCAACCGTCGTCGCGAAAAAAAGCAAAAGGAGAGTAAAATGAGAAAAGTTAGGAACACGATTGGGCTTCTTATGGCTGTCTGCCTCATAAGCGTTATTTTACCCTGCTTTGCGGCGGCCCAGCAGCAAAAGGTCATCGAACTAACCTACGGCACACCGTACGGTGTGGACCATCCTTTCAGTGTGGTGGACAGAAAATGGATGGCAAAGGTTGAAAAAGAGACCAATGGACGAGTGAAATTCAAACCCTATTGGGGCGGAGCGGTTATCGGCGGCAGGGATGCGGTTGAAGAGCTCACCCAGGGAGCCATTGACATGGCCTTTATCAACCCATCTACGTCCAAGAGCGGCTTTCAGATTCTTAGAGCAAGCTATCTCTTTTTCTATGGTGTGACAAACTTGGACGTGGGCGCCAAGATATGGAAAGAGATGCTCGCCAAATTTCCCGAGATTGAGCAAGAGTATAAAGACATGAAAGTGCTCTGTTGGGGTGGATCACTAAATCAGCTTATTACCAGAAAACCTGTCCGAAAGATAGACGACCTGAAGGGCATGAGGATCAAAGTCGTGGGGGACATTTCGAACGCGCTCAAGGAGCTGGGCGTAGAGGGTATTTCTATATCGAATGCCGAAATCTATGTGGGTTTGCAGAAGGGCATCTTTGACGGACTGATAGGTCCGACTGAAGGACTTGAGTCCTTGAAACTCGCCGATGTGGCAAAATATGTCACCATGATCAACTGGTACCGTACGCACGGAGGCATGAGGATGATGAATCTCAAGAAGTTCAACAGCCTGCCTCCCGACATCAGGAAAGTTTTCGAGAACAATATAGAGTACTATAGCCGGGAGACTGATGCGTATTTTACGTGGATGAACAGTCCACAGTCCATGGATGTAGCAAGAAAGCTCGGAGTTGAATTCATAACGCTCTCAAAGGAAGACATGGCTAAATTCTATGCGCCGATCAAGCCCATGGCCCTGAAAGAAGCCCAGGACCTTGACCTCAAAGGTCTTCCGGGCACTAAGATCTATAACGAAGCGCAGCGTCTCATAGCGCAATACAACGCTGCAAAATAGCGCAACCGTAAGCAACAACTTCTCTCAAAGAGAGGGGGAACTTACCTTTTCAGTCCCCCTCTCCCTCCACCTCAGAGCCTGCATCGAAATAGCGAAGACGGCATCCATCTGCACATTATTTGATTTGGTACAAACGGCAAGCCGTCTTGTCAATACTGTCATGCGCCACGTTTCTACTCCAATTTCCCTTTACTTCAATGGATCTCAACAGGTTGAGAACCTATTTTTTCGTCCCGAAGGCTTAAGCAAGGATACAGTGATATTTCACGGTAAATAACAATATTTCATTATTTACGCGATTTATTATGTTGACATGGCGCTGCTATTTTGATAACAAAGTGTGGTTACAGGACTCTTACGAGTACCCGCATGCAGAACGAACAGATTTCCTTGAGCCAGCAATCTCCCGAAGAAGACTTTTTGCTATCCATAGCTTCAATGTTTAAGGGTGAGTTCTCCTTGGACTGGATCGAAGAACTCACAGGGATGAAGGCGTCAAAGATACTCGATATGCTCGAGCGAGAGGTCCAGGGCGGACTGCTCGTCAGAATCAGGCCTGCCGTGTACGCTTTCAGAAACAGCGAAAGGCGTCTGGAACAATACAGCCGTCTCTCTACCGAAGAAAAAGAACGGTATCACCGTCAGATGGCAGCGATCTTCATCCGGGATCTTCACGACGACGACGCAAAAGCACTCGAGATTGCCGAACACCTTGCCTGTATTCCGAACGATGCGACCGAATGCCAGTGGATTATCAGAGCGGGAGAGATCTACGCTCAATCCCTTCGTTCGAATGAAGCTATGTCCTGTTTCACTCATGTGCTCGCACAGCTTGCCGACAAAGGGGGGGCAAACGAAGATTGGCTCTTTATCAAGGCCGCAATAGGGTATTCCAATGTGTATGGCGGCAGAACCAATATGGAACAATGCGTCGCCTTCCTGAAGGAAGCCAGGGAGCGGGTAAAATCGTTGGACAAACCGGCGTATGAAATACTTTTGGAGATGCACGTTGCAAAATATGAAAGGCTGACGTCCCACCTGAACGAAGCAGCCCAGCGTTTCGAACAAGCCATATCCCGGATCAAACATGCAGACGACCCGGAACTGGCAGCCCCTATCACCATGTTTCGCATCTATTTTCTTTTCTGGCAGGGCCAATTCCGGGAGGTCATCAAAGTTTATGAGAAATCCGTGCCCGACGTCGAAAAGTACCCGATAGGTCATTTCCCCATTGTCGCCGGCATGATGGTAGGCCACTGCTATGCCATGGTGGGCCAGACTACGCAGGGGCTCGGATTGCTCGACACGATTCGTGACCATTGCTTTCAGAAAGATAACCGTTATCTTGCAGCGCACGCCGACTCTTCCATTTCCATGGTGATGCTGCTCATAAACCGGGCTGAAGACGCCCTCCGATACATGAAGCTTGCCTTAAAAGAAGCGCAGGAGAGCGATAACACCTGGATTGAAAACCTCGTGACTCTTGAATTGGCGGTTGCTTATCGGCATATGGGTAACCACAGGGAATGCCTGCAGCATCTTCGAAAGTTCTTGAGGAACAGTTCGGTCCGGAAATCAAACCTTTTGCTCTACCCATATCTTATGGAGCTCGGCTGGGCTATGGAATGCGGGGAGCTGCCGAGAGTGCCCGGCGTATCGCTTGATCAGGAAATAGAACGGATGCTAAGCGTAAAGAATATATTTATGCGTGGCATCGCGTACCGGTATAAGGCGCTTCTCCAGAAATCCAAGGGATTAACGAGCCAGGAGATTGTCAATCTCTTTAATCAATCGGCCAAGTGCCTCCGCGAATCGGGCAACCAGATTGAACTGGCCAAAACATACTTTGAGTTGACCCGTTATTATTTGTCCATGGCAAACGACAAGAAGGCCAGGGCCGCCGTACAGCTCGCTTCAGAGATATTTTCCTCCACCAACGCCGATTGTATTCCCGATGATCTACGGGCGCTGGTACAGGGTCAAAATTACGAAAGGACTATTCTTACGGAGATCGTGAGCCTGACCCAAGAGGTCGGTGCGAGACACGGCGGAGGTAAGCTGCTCCAAAACATCGTTGCAACGGTAAACCGCATAACAGGGGCAGAGCGCGGTGCCCTGTTGCTTCTCGAGGAACAGAGGGAGGAACAGAAAAACGGCCCCATTTTGCGCCTTCGAGCCTCAAAAAACCTTACCATGGAACAGATATACGATCCAGCTTTTGCATCCTCAAGAAAGATGATTGAGAGGGTGATAACCTCAGGCACAGGTTCTATTTTTGAAACAGACGATGCTGATGGAGACCCCCTTTCCAAACAGTCAAACCCTCTTGTGCGGTCGAGTATCTGTGTGCCTCTCTTATTGGAAAAAAGGGTTATCGGAGTTCTTTATCATGAGAACCGGCTTCTCGGGAACGTCTTCAGAAACCAGGATCTAAATCTTCTCACCTTTTTCGCCGCCTTAGCGACCCTCTATCTTTACGGGGAAAGGGCCCATCAGGATCTGGACAAGATCCTGAGGAAAGAGAGACAGGAGAACTTTGCGGGACAAAAGGAATCGGTACTACCAGGCTACCACGAGAGTATTGTAGGAACAAGCCCTGCAATCCGGCATATTCTTGTGCAGGCGAACCACGTTGCAAAGAGTGACGCGGCGGTGCTGATACTGGGTGAAACAGGTGTGGGCAAGAATTTGCTTGCCGAAGCCGTTCATCGTCAGAGTTCCCGGGCCAATGGGCCTTTTGTTACTGTCCAATGCAGCGCGCTGACAGAGAGCCTTATTACGAGTGAACTTTTCGGCCACGAGAGAGGGGCTTTCACCGGAGCGACCAACCGGTATGTGGGGCGGATCGAAATGGCTGATAAGGGAACCCTGTTCATGGATGAGATCGGCGATCTATCGCTCGAAGTACAGGCACGGCTCCTCCGCGTCCTTCAAAGCAAAGAGTTCGAAAGAGTGGGAGGAGGAAAGGATGTACTTGTGTCCGACTTCAGACTCATCGCAGCAAGCAACCGGGACCTTCTTCAGGAGATCAAGGCAGGAAGGTTCCGCGAAGACCTTTATTACAGAATAAACGTATTCCCTCTCACCATACCGCCTTTACGGGAGAGAAGAGAAGATATTCCATTGCTTGTCCGTCATTTCCTCAAAGTCCATAACGCGAGCCTGGGCACGAATGTGCTCAATGTGAAGCAGGAAGTAATGGGGACCCTGATTCGCCATGACTGGCCGGGTAACGTGCGCGAACTGGAAAATGTCGTCCAGAGAGGTATCATATCGAGCACAGGATCCGATTTTCGGCTACCCCCCTTTGAGAACGCACCCACATTAGACGGGAAGAACGGCAACGCCAAAACCCTCAAAGAAAAGGAACGGGAGCATATCCTTGGTGCCCTTAGGGAAACCAGATGGAAGGTCTACGGACCCGGTGGAGCAGCTGAATTGCTCGACATAAACGCTTCAACATTGATATACCGCATGAAAAAACTCGACATCGTTAAGCCGGCAATATACAACAAACGTTCCGCCTAGATGGAGATAGGCCCTCGCCTAACAATCCGTAAGGCAATAAAGCCATAACCTACCATCAAATATGGTGATTAATTACGGTATTTAGGGATTTTCTACCAAAAGAACCTGGAACAAAACGCACCAAGAAGTCACTGGCCGCCCCACGTGAATCCCGCCTAAATCCTGAATCATAGAAGGTCTTGACCCCGAAACAACGGTTTTTCCGCATTATCTCAAGGCCACCGCTTGAGTGGTATCGTTTTTGCTTCTTTTAATAAAAAAGCAGCCTGAGAAAGAATGAGAAAGAAAAGGATTAACAAAAAAACCTGGAGGCAAACTATGGCAAAGAAAGAGAATTGCGAGTATTGCGGCAGGCCTATCAAGGGTGATCCGGAAATCAAAATCCTCAGAGGCAAAGAGCACGTTTATTGTTCGGATTTTTGTTTCAAATTGGATTTTTACGACGCGCCCAGACTCACCTACGAAAGGTTGCAAAACATGTACAACCTTCGATGCGTCAGCTTGAAACTCGATTGATCTCCATTAAAGAAAAAGGATAAGGAGGACACCATGGCGGCAACACTCGAACAATTATCAGACGGCGTCATCGAAACAGACTTCCTGATCATCGGTGGCGGCCTGGTAGGAAGCCTGGCTGCTATCCGGGCCAGGAAAAACAGCAAAGATTTGGATATTACCGTGATTGACAAAGCCACGATGGAATATAGCGGTGATGGAGTGGGACTCGATAATTTTAACCAGATTCCGCTTCATAAGGAGGATATGGGGAAAAAGGAAGCCAGCACAAATGATGTAAAGAAGGGAGCAATGGGGACCGAGCGGTACAAAGGTCTCAAGCAAGCCAAGCTGGCCGAGAAACAAGCGAAGAACACCTACGTGTCGGTGCCCCTCCTCGAAGAGATCGGCGTCAAGCTCCGCGAAGACGATGGTTCGCTTAAGGTGCTTCAGGGATACAGAAAAGGAACCGTATGGGGCCGCATCGAATATGACGAGCATGGAAAACCGTATGAACCTCTATTCGGGACTCTGTCGAGAGGCTCCGATCTTAAGATGAGACTGGGAACTGCGGTCCGCAAGGCGGGAGTGAGGATCCTCGATAGAACGATGGTGACGAGTATCGTAACGAACGACGGCAAAGCCATCGGAGCAACGGCTATCAACGTAAGAACCGGCAAGTTTCTCGTGTTCAAGGCCAAGACGCTCCTTCTGGCAACCGGAATGGCAGCAAGGCTCTATCCCTATCCATGGGCCCCCTACCCTAATAACCTCTTCTACACCCTGACGGCCCCAATGAACCACGGAGGAGGACATATATGTGCGTTAGACGCAGGTGCAAAACTCTGGAATATGGAGATCAATATCGTCTACAACGTATCCAAAGGAATAAACCACTCCAGCGGTGGCGGAGCCTGCAACTGGTATTTCAAGATGTACAACTCCAAAGGGGAGTATCTTGAGGATAAGTACCCCGACAGCAATGTCACCAAAATGGGCGGCATGATCCCCGGGGTAAATTTCCTCTTTTCACCCAACGTCCGGAACTCGGAGTATGCGAATGATGTTATTCTATCCGCAAAGAATGTAGCCACCGATGATGATGTAGCCGCGGTCTATTTTACGGCCGCAACAGAACCGACGAGGGCGCTCAAGTTCCACAAACTCGCCGGCGGTCTCACGAACGAACGGCCCGCCGAATGCGTGCCCGTACTGGTCGGTATAGGTATGCAGGCGAGCGGTGGTGTTTTCCGTGAAAACGAATACGCAGAGACCGGGGTAAAGAACCTGTTTGCAGGTGGAACCGTTTCTGGCGGCGGCTCGGCCGGTTCACACGGATTCACCTGGGCATGTCTGATCGCGGATCATGTCACGGAACTGGTGAAATGTGAAAAGCTGGAATCGTTTGGCCCGGAACAGTTACGGCAGGTGGAGTTGACGAGAAAGGCGGTCCTGTCCCCGCTGTCACAGCGATCTGAATACCGAGTGAATCCATTAGAGCTTGAAGACTATGTCAGAAATGTAAACTACAACTACGTGGGCATCAAAAGGGTTAAAGCAAAAATGGATCGCGCTATTGAATTGCTGAGATTCGCGTACCAGGGCGCAGTACCCTTGCTGTACGCGGGCAATCCGCACGAGCTAATGCGGGCTCTGGAGGTGAAAGACATCATACAAATATCAGAGCTGCATGCACAATTTGCTCTGAGGCGGACTGAAAGCCGTATGGTACCGGCCCATTACCGCGACGACTATCCGGAAATGGATCCCGCGTGGGACGACATGGTGGTCACGGCACAAAAGATAGCCGGTGAAATCAAGTACGATCGCGAAAGACTGAATAAAGAATAAAAGGGATGATCTGAAAGGAGGAAATACATGTACAAGACTGATGTCAATTATGGCCCAAGGATCGATTACGAACACTGCAACAGATGCGGTGTATGTTATCAACACTGTCCTATGGATATCTTCGGCTGGGATGAAGAAAAGCAATTGCCGGTCGTCGCCTATCCGGCTGAATGTTCCTTCTGCTGTTTTTGCGAGGTAATGTGCTCACAGGTAGCGATAGACGTACACCTCCCGCTTCACCATATGCTCGACTTCGGACTCGCCCCTACGGACCTGAAAAAGGAATACAAGGTGCTGGACGAGGACAGATGAGAGAGGCTTGGTCATATATCTGCCCGGCGGTGAAGTAGGGAAATCATTCCGGAGCCAGGGCCATTTGAAATCGAGGACCTCATGAACAATGACATTCAATCCAAAGGAACAATAGTGACAGGGGTGATAGGAGACGATGTCCATATCGTCGGCATAAGAATACTCGAGTATGCCCTGGGTAAAGCGGGATTCAAGGTCGTACCCCTGGGGTCTCAGGTATCGCAGACAGAGTTTGTTGAGGGTGCTATTGAAACAAATGCGGATGCAATCCTGATTTCTTCTCTCAGCGGCCACGCTGAAGCGCTTATACCCGGCCTGAGAGAGAAGTGCGTTGAGGCGGGACTCAACAAGGTCCTTCTGTATTTGGGCGGCTACCTACTCGTCGGCGAGGCGGCATGGACAGAGGCAGAAAAGAAGTTTGTGGATATGGGTATAGATCGAGTATATCCGCCCGGCACCATGCCTACAAAGGCCATCGCTGATCTTGAAGCGGATATTACAGCCAGAAGGAGCCGGTAATGGAAATCAGGAATAGAAAGCTGACCGATGAAGAATTCTTCAAAGAAAGAGAGGAGGTTCTCACACAGTGGCCCACGGGAAAAGATGTGGACCTTGATGAGGCGATCGCCTTTCACAGCAGTCTGCTTCCGGAGAAGAATTGGGTCTATAAAATGCGCTACGCCAGGGAGCATGGTGAGACGTACGCCATCACAGGCATGGGCAAGGCAACCATTGAGGAACAAATCGAACTCCTTACCTATGTGGAGCAGGAAGGACTTGCGGATATTCTCGGAACGTCGGTAGACAGTTTCTCGAGACAGCTGGATTTTACGGAAGCTGGTCGAAGGCTTGAAGAGAGCGTAAAGAGGGGAAAATCCGTCCTCAATGGTTTACCTCTCGTGAACCACGGGGTTTCGGGGTTCAGAAAAGTCGTTTCGGCAGTGAAATCGCCCCTATCGATGCGCTATGGGGCCGCAGATCCCAGACTCATAGATGAAATCGGTTTTGCAGGCGGCCACACCGCAGGTGCTGTGGATGCGTTGATGGATTTCTGGCATCATAATGCGAGAGTGGCCCTTGAAACATCCCTCCTGACACACCGTTACAGCCAGAGGCTGATAGGCTATTACGAGGAACACGGGGTGCCCATCTGCGCGTCCTGCCAGGGGCTATACGGCGCGGGCATTACTCCGAGCTTACAGATCTCTGCCATTCTGGTCCAGCTATTGATGATGGCTGAACAGGGCGTGAAGAACGTCCGATGTCACTTTGCCGCTCACGGCAATTTGGCGCAGGATGTGGCGACGGCCAGAACATTGCGGGAACTCTCTCGCGAATATCTGGATAAGTTCGGCTACAAAGGAATAGATGTCTTTGCTTCGGTGAGCTTTTCGCTTGTTCAGTATCCGTTGGAAGCCGGCTCTTCTTTTGCGGTCATATTTATGAACACCCTTATGGCTAAATTGTGCGAAGCGCAGGCAAACGACATCAGGACGGTTGCTGAGGCCAAAGGAATCCCAACAAAAGAAGACACCGCGTATTCTTTCCGCACGGCCAAGGCTATGGAGAATTTTCTCCAGAGTCAGAAGATAGAAGTAGACAGTGCCGCCCTTCGAATCGAAACTGAAGCGGTAAAGAGGGAGGCGAGATGTATCGTCGATAAAGTCCTTGAAATGGGAGAAGGAGACGTGATGATTGGTACGATAGCGGCGATAAAAAAGGGAATCCTTGACAATCCCTTCGCCACTAATTCCGCGAGCCCCTGCAAAGTCATGTCAATAAAGGACGCTCAGGGGGCGGTACGATACTTTGACACGGGAAATCTTCCCTTCACTCCGGAGATCATCAGGTTTCACAAGGAGAAGATTGCAGAAAGAGAAAGAATCAAGAACAAGAAGCTGGATTATGAAACGCTTGTCAATGACCTCATGGCGGTGAGCAAGGGTTTCCTGGTTGAGTGATCCTGCGCGATTATAGATCTACACCTCCATAAATTCTCCTGCACGGGCTCCTGATATTCGCAGGCGCCTGTCATTCGGTTGACAAGGGATTGATGATCAGAATGACTGTTGCGAGCTATGCGGCGTAAACGGTCATGCACGCTAAGGCGTACTCTCCTGGCGGAGTCTACGGTAAGGTCTATCCGGCCCCGCTCACGGATCGGCATTCTCAAGCATCACACCTAATTAATGCGCCGGGTCTTGCAGCATTCAAGAGATGTCACCTTCGCACGTCCACGCCGGTCAGCCCTTCGTGTCTAAGCTTGTATGTTCCGTGCAGTAAAAGAAAAGGACCTGCAAAATGCGCAGGTCCTTAATGTTGTTTGGTTGCGGGGACCGGATTTGAACCAGTGACCTTCGGGTTATGAGCCCGACGAGCTACCTGACTGCTCCACCCCGCTATTGGTTCGCATATCTTAAGGGAAACGGAGCGCAAAGTCAACATTAAATAAAGGGCGGGAAATCACTCGTGTGCGCAAACGTCATGAGGGAGATTGAGAATAGTATTTCAAAACCAAATTTATTCTCTTTCACTCACCGGATGGGGGAATGAGCTACCGTCAGAGGCGCCGTAGCGGAAGATCAAGGCAGCGTGATCTTTCCGAGAATAACGTTATGCGCCGCGCCGGTAGCGCGCGGAATGTTTCCCGGCCTGCGCTTAAGCGTTTCGTAACCGAGGATCGCAAAACTTACCGCCTCTTTTGCCTCTATGGGAATACCGTAATCAGCCACACTTCTCACGGAAACCCCGCGGAATAACTCTTCCAGAAGCATCATGAGAAATCGGTTCTTCACGCCGCCCCCGGTCACAATGATTTCATCCGGCGTAAAAGGTCTGATCGCGCGAAATATGCTGACGGCAGTCAAATGCGTGAGAGTACAGAGTATGTCTTTCGATTCTACGGTTCCATTTTTCTTCACAAGATCTCGCACGTACTCCGTTCCAAAAGTTTCTCTGCCGGTAGATTTGGGAGGAGCTTTCCGGAAGAAGGGGTGCGATAAGAGAGTCGCGAGAAGCTTCTTACTTAGCGTGCCGGACCTTGCAAAAGAGCCGTTTCTATCGTAGGGATATGTGCCCAGGCCAAAGAGTCTCACCGTCTCATCTATGAGGGCATTGCCGGGTCCGGTGTCGAAGGCAACGGTCTCGTCGCGTCCTTCGGACACGATGGTAACGTTAGCCATACCCCCGATATTCAACACGGCCCGTTTCCGTCCTTCCCTTCTAAAGAGCAGGTAGTCCGCGAGCGGCACGAGCGGTGCGCCCTGTCCGCCCGCTGCTATATCGCGTGCCCTGAAATCGGAAATAGTCAATATACCTGTTCGTTCTGCAATGACCGCCGCTTCACCGATTTGCAGGGTTGAACCGCCTCTTCGAGGGGCCGGCGGTATGTGGTATATGGTCTGTCCGTGGGAGGCGATCGCGTCAATCTCGCTTGAGGGCAGGCCCGCTTGCTTTAGGAGCGTCAGGGCCGCACGGGCAAAAACCTCTCCCAACACATAATTCAACCTGCATATACGTTCGGTATTGCCGTCAAATGCTTGCGCAATCTCCATTCTGAGATCTTTTCTATATGGGAGGTGAGTATGGCTTACAACGCGAATACGTAAATCGTGTGGGTCTGATCCCGTCTCAGGGTAAACTTCGACGAGCGCCGCGTCCGCACCATCATGAGACGTTCCGGACATGATCCCGATAATCTTGACTCTCTTTCTCTTACCCACCTGCGCCAAACCTGCTGGAAAGGCTGAAATTGTATGTCGGCAGGATCGATCCCTTGAAGAACAAGATAAAGAAAAGCAGGCCTATAACCGCTCCGAAAATCATGTGCCATTTCTTCAGGCGATCAAAATTGAGGATGAACTGGACTATTATCACGCCGCCGAAAGCGAGACAGAAATGGCAGAACGTCCAGTATCTCACCTGGAATCCGATGAGATAGAATTCGATACCGAGCGCCGCTGACGCAAGGAGCAACGCGGGCAGCGACCATCGGAAAAGATTGACAACCATGAAGGCTACCATGTACGAGGCGCCGATGTACTTGAGGTCTATGTTGAAGACCGATCCTCTCAAATATGAACAGGTACCGCTACAAAGATTGTAGAATATCACCACTCCGATGCCAATGAATGAAAGGGCTATGTTCAAGACTCGTTTAGTTGTGTCCTTCATCACGTAAGGCACGCCTCAAAAAAAGATTTGCCATAGTATACATCATGGCCCATTGCTCTTCAATGGGGGATTATGCGCGTGGGCGTCAGTGAAGCCGTTTAAGGGGCCTACGAAACGAGGAACCTTATGATATGAGCGAGAACGGTCTCAATCAAAATGATCGGCCTATTTAATGCGCCTATCAGGAGCAGGCCGATGAGGATAAACATGCCGTACGGTTCAATCTGCTGGAGCGTGTACTGGAACCGTCTCGTGGAAAAACCCATGAGGATTTTTGAGCCGTCAAGGGGTGGTATGGGAATGAGATTGAAAGAAGCAAGCATAATATTGATGCGCCCCATGTTGCTTAATCCTTCGAAGAGGTAGGGAGGTGCAAACTGCATGGCAAAGAAAGAGAAGAACGCCAGGATCAGGTTAGCCGTGATCCCTGCGGCCGAAACAAGGATAAGCCCCAACCTCTGCGGACGGAGATTGGCAAAGTTGACAGGCACCGGTTTAGCCCACCCGAAGCCGACAAGGAAGAGGGCCACGGTTCCTATGGGATCAAGATGCCGGCGCGGGTCAAGGCTCAATCGGCCAAGCCACTTTGCCGTGGGATCCCCCATTTTATAGGCAACCAAACCATGCGCCAGTTCATGGAAAATGATCGAGTAGAGAAGAGGGATAGCAAAGAGCACAAACGAGAGAGGGTCAGTGAAGAGTGATTGTATGAGGCCCATGAGGGATTCCGCTTAAATATCACACAAGTTTTGCTTAATTGCAATCTAAAACCACCGATAATCATCTATAAGTGCTATTTTTTGCTTTACAATATTACGATTGACAAAAACGTATGACCATGTTAAAAGGTAGAATTCATGAAGAAATCGAGTCTTTTCAGCGACGCAACGGTGATAGGACATGAGGCCTCCCAGTCCTGAAGAAGAAAATAGTGCGATACCCCCTCCAGAGGATCAGTGGCCCGATTTCAGGGTCGCGGAAGCCTTTGGCGTAGGAAGCGCGATTCGTTTTCGGAATTTTGTTATCCGGCACCTTGAGCTGGCTTTCGTACTGCTCATTGCTATTCTCGTTATAGCGGTTTTCTTTATACTTCCGTTCAAGTTTGCTTTTCTGAATCTCTTTTACCTCCCGGTGCTGCTTGCCGCGTACATCCTTGGAAAGCGAAAGGCCCTGTACGCATGTTTAAACATCATTCTCGTGGTGGTCGTCTCCGCTTTTATCAGGCCCGAATGGTTCGAGGTAGGCGGAAATGTTTTCAGCACCTTATTCATGATAATTATCTGGGGAGGATTTCTTGCACTCACGAGTGTCGGCATCGGATCGCTCCAGGAGAGACTCTCCAAAGGATTTGAGGAAACACGCCGCTTATATGAGGAGTTGAAAAGAAGCCGTGTTACCGAAGAGATGAAGGAGAAGGTCGAAAGAACCCTCTATGCCACCATGGATCCTGTTGTCGCAAAGCTCGCAACCGAAGGTAAACTCCGCATTGAGAAACGGGAGATCAGTATCATGTTCTGTGACCTCACGGAATTCACCACCTACTCCGACCAGAATCCTCCCGATATCGTACTCGACGAATTGAACAGATTCATCGGACACATCGAACCTGTAGTGGAATTGTTTCGTGGGCACATAGACAAGTATATGGGTGACGGGGTCATGGTCGAGTTCGGAGCGCCCATCGATTACGCTCAACACGCCCTGATGGCCGTTCTCGCAGGTCTGAAGATGCAGGAGAAGATGAAGGAGATAGGGCTCCCCTGGCGCTTAAGAATCGGTGTGGCAACGGGCTACACTATTGTGGGCATGATGGGGGTACACCGCCAGGCATACAGCGCAATAGGAGACCGCGTCAATGTAGCAAAACGTTTGGAAGAGATATGTCAACCCGAAAGGATCTATGTTGACGAGTTTACCTGCAAGCAAGTAGAACCTTTTGTTAATTTCGTGAAGTTGAGAAATATGGGTTATAGCCGGCAGGTTGATAAAACGTTGCTCGAACAACTGCGGGTGCTTGAAGCGAGGCTTGCCGAAGAAGGCGAGAGCGCAGATCTCCTGTACCAGACCGGTAAGATTCATTTTGGGTTACATGATGCCACGGCAGCTATTTCATGCTTTGAGCAGGCGCTCAATCTTGATCCGGAATCCACCGAGATACGCCTCGCCTACGCCGATGCTAACCTCAAACGGGACGAATTCGAGAAATTTCAACTTAAAGGTAAGCTCCATAAGATACCGGTCTTTGAAGTTAAGTCCATCAGAAGCCGGTGGCACGATTCGTCCGTTATACCGCCGTCAATATCAAGCCGGTACGCCGATATCGAAGCAAGTATTAAAGCTCCCTTTGATCTTGTTCTGTCTGTGGAGTCGCTCGACGGGTCCGTAGGCAGGGGACTTCTCGTGGGGATGCTCTCCTACGCGATAGCCGATCAGATGCAGCTCAATGAAGAGCTGAAGAATACGATACTGCAGGCGGGATTCTTGCAGGACATAGGCAAGGAGGCGATACCTCACCACATATTGAACCGCCCTGCAAGTCTCACGGAACAGGAGATAAAATATGTGGAGAAGTATGTTATAGAAAGTGTAGCGTCGCTTAAGCGTCTCGGCTACGTGAACGAATCGCTTCTCGAGATCGTCAAGCACCACCACGAAGCGTGGAATGGCAATGGATACCCCGATGGCTTGAGGGGCGAAGAAATACCCGTGGGCGCACGCATTACCGCTGTGGCCGAGGCGTACGGGGCCATGACCTCGTGGCGTCCCTATCGAGGTGCCTGGGACGTCAAGCTGGCGCTCAACGAAATTCGTAAAACATCTGACAAGGGGTACTACGATCCTCGCGTTGTCGATGCCGCTTTTCAGGTTCTCAGATTCCAAACACCTTCAACGGAATCGTAGACTGATAATAAAGTCATAGAACAGCAATCCATTCCATTTTTCTCTCACTTTGGCACGATAAGCTCTGCCGGCGCTTTTTTGTAAGACAAGCCATAAAAGTGCGCAAAGCACAGGTTTATGGTTATAAATGGTTAGTCCATCTTCTTGCTTCATTATTACGCGAGAAGGTGATTTCTTCTTACTGAAATCGCACGCCTGCTGTCTTCCGTCGATATGCGACTTCTGCCTGTGGATTGGGTCCATCGCGAAGAATCGAGGATAAAAGAAAGAGTAGAATTTCGTATAGACTACGCGCCAAGCGCCCTTGCCGTCCAGAGTCTCGTCTCGTAATCGTGCTCAAATGCCGGCGAATTGGCTGTCAGGTATTCCAGAACTTCGTTTCCGGTGTTTCTGATACCATGCCGCTTGTTAGATGGTATATAGACTGCGTTCCCTGCAGAGACTTCTCTCGTCTCTTCCTCTACGGTCATGAGACCCTTTCCCCTTATGATGTAATAGCATTGTTCGGGGGCGTGGACGTGCAGAGGTTGCTCCGAGCCAACAGGAATTTCGGAAACCTGCAAAGACAGATCCTGTGCCGTTGAGTTTAGGGGGCTAATTAGCATCCATGAAGTAAGAATTGGCAATTCGCCGGTATTCCTCGAATTGCTTCTATCAAAAACTTCCATTGATCCCCCAAGTTATCTGTTCTGAAACTGTGTTCTGTGTCTGTCTCCTTAAACCATAACGCCTAAGCTCACGTTGCGAGTAAACGCCCTGCCCTATTCAACGGTCACGCTTTTTGCCAGGTTACGCGGCTGATCCACGTCCGTACCCAGGAGATTAGCGATATAGTAGGCCAAAAGCTGGAGAGGCACCACGTTGAGAATAGGCTGTAACTCGTAAATCGTATCAGGCAGCACAAAGTAAGAGTCAACCCGTCTTTGCATCTCGTGCTCCTCTTTGTCTGTGAGGAGAACGATGCGCCCTCTCCTTGCAATGACTTCTTCCATGTTACTGCATGTCTTTTTGTACGTTTGGTCCACAGGAGAAACGAAGACCACGGGCATTTGCTCGTCTATTAAAGCAATGGGACCATGCTTCATTTCGCCGGCCGCATAGGCCTCGGCATGGATATAAGAGATTTCTTTGAGCTTGAGCGCGCCTTCGAGCACTGTGGGAAAGTGTATGCCCCTTCCCAGATAAAGAAAATCTTTACACGCCATGTATTTCCGGGCAGCTTCTTCAATCATAGGGGCCATTTCGAGAATCGTCTGCATTTTGTGGGGAATTCTCTTCATCTCGTGGATGTGATTTCTCATATCCTCAACGTCGAGGACCCCCAGCCTTTTTCCTATGTAAAGCATGAGCATGAAGATGACCGAGATCTGCGTGGTGAAAGCCTTGGTGGAGGCCACACCGATCTCGGGGCCCGCATGCGTGAAGATAACGCTGTCCGCGTCACGGGCAAGGGTGCTGCCGAGCACATTGCATATGGACAAGGTATAGGCGCCTTTCTTCTTGGCTTCTTTCATGGCCGCAATCGTATCCGCAGTCTCCCCCGATTGCGACACCACAATCATGAGATCGTTTGATGAAACGATAGGGTCTCTGTATCTGAATTCCGAGGCGATATCAGTCTCAACAGGTATCTTAAGATTCGACTCGAAAATGTGCTTTCCTATCATACAGGCATGGTACGACGTTCCGCACGCCACCATCCATATCTTACCGATCTTCTTCACATCCGGCAATTTGATCTCTTCGAAATCAATCTCGCCCTTCTCTTCCTTAATTCTTCCGAGCAGCGTTTCAGAAATGGCGCGAGGCTGCTCAAAAATCTCCTTGAGCATAAAGTGTTTGTATCCGCCTTTCTCGGCCATCGCATCAGACCATTGCACCTGATGGATCTTCCTTTCAACCTTCTCTCCGTCCGTATTCATCAATCGCAAAGAGTTGTCTTTGATGACGGCCATGTCGTTGTCTTCGAGAAAGATAAATCTGTTTGTCCTATTGATAATGGCAGGCGCATCACTGGCAATAAAGTACTCCCCCACTCCCACGCCTATAATGAGCGGGCTCTCTTTTTTCGCGGCCACGAGGATTCTTTCTTTTTCCTTTAAAATACCCAGAGCGTATGAGCCTTTGAGGTCTTTGAGCGCGGCGCACACAGCATCAAGGAAAGCTTTTCCCTGGTCCATATGATGGATGATGAGATGGGGGATGACTTCAGTGTCCGTATCCGACAAGAACTTGTGCCCTTCCCTCTTGAGCTCCTTTTTGAGCTCTATATAATTCTCGATGATGCCGTTATGTACTACTACCACATCACCCGCCTTGTGTGGATGTGCATTCTTTTCCGAGGGGGTTCCATGGGTGGCCCATCGCGTGTGCGCGAGGCCGAGCTTACCTCTGAACGTGCCATCGCATACGGTCTTTTTCAGCTCTTCAACTTTCCCCTTCTTGCGCTCTACCTTGATGTTTCCCTTGTCCCAGATCGCGATACCGGCAGAATCGTATCCTCTGTACTCGAGTCTTTTTAAAGCTTCAATGAGTATATCGCACGCTTCTTTGCCGCCCTCGTATCCGACTATTCCGCACATTTCTTCTTCCTCCCGTATCCCGCGATATGTTTCTGTTGAACCCGCGTGATTGCAAGTGCCCCCTCCGGGACATTTTTTGTAACGGTTGTGCCTGCACCGATGACGGCGCCCTTTCCTATGGTGACAGGGGCGACGAGTTCCGTATTGCTCCCTACGAAGACTTCATCTTCGATCACGGTCTTGTGTTTCTTTACGCCGTCATAGTTGCATGTTATGGTTCCTGCGCCGATATTAACTTTCTTTCCGATCGTCGAATCGCCAATATAGGTGAGATGACTCGCCTTTGATCCCTCGCCGATCACGGAATTTTTCACTTCCACGAAGTTCCCTATTTTGGCCCCTTTCTCTACAACTGACTTCGGTCTTAAGCGTGAAAAAGGACCCGCCTTGGCGCCGGCTTTGAGTTCAACGCCCTCCATTACCACAAATCCTTCTATCTCGACATCGTCATGAATGATCGAATCACGGATAATCACATTCGGTCCCACCGTCACCCGGTTGCCGATCGCAGTTTTTCCCGTGATATAACAATTGGGGAATATCATCACATCTCTCCCGATTTGAACATCATCCTCAATATAGACATTACTGTCCGCGAATGACACTCCGTTCTTGAGATGCCTTTCGAGAATTCGCATCCTCACCGTCATGTTGGCTTCCAAAAGCTCCTTGCGGGAATTCGTTCCGAGCACCTCAGAGGCGCTCAGATGGCGGTAGGCCCTGACCACTTCTCCTTTGCTGGCCGCGACCCCGCAAATGTCGGTCAGATAATGCTCGCCTTTCTTATTATCGGCGCCAATCTCGCGCACATAAGCCATGCACTTACCGGGGATCAGGCATATCCCGGTATTTATCTCCTTGATCTTTCGCTCCTCAGGCGATGCGTCGATCTCCTCTCTGATGTGGAGAATCCTGTCGCCATCAGAAATAATTCGTCCATAGCCGCTCGGGTCAGATACGAGTGTGGTCATGAAGGTAATCTGTTTATCCTTCTCATAGAATGACACGAACTCTTTGAGCGTTGACGGTTCCATGAGAGGAACATCACCGTAGAGCACAAGCACGTCATTGCCCGTGAGAAACTCTTCCGACGAAAGGAGCGCGTGCGCCGTTCCCCTTTGTTCTTTCTGCACGGCGCAAACAACAGGTTTGCCTGCGAGATGCGCTTCGACCTCTTCTCTGCCGTAACCCGTTACAACGATTATTGTTGCCGGTTCCAGTTTGGATGCCGTGTCAACCACGTAATCAATCATAGACCTTCCCATGATCTCGTGCATTACCTTCGGCTTGCTCGATACCATCCTCTCGCCTTTTCCGGCAGCCAGTATCACAACATCAAGAGCTTTCATTGAGAATCTCCTTCTTCCCGAAGAATCGAGCGATAAGAATGCTCACTTCGTAGAGACCCCAGAGGGGTAGCGCCACGAGCACGAGCCCGGCCGCATCGGAGGAAACCACTATGGCAGTGACAATGAATATGGCCAATATGGCGTATCTTCGTTTGGTCGTGAGCATTCGGTAATGAATGATGCCTGCCTTTGAAAGATAGTAGACCACAAGGGGCAGTTCGAATATTATCCCGAATACCGTAAGCATCTTCAGCGTGATAGCCATATATCCCTTGAGGTCCGGCATGGGAACAATGAACTCGGCGGAGTATCCGACGAAAAACTTGTACACAAAGGGCAGCACCAGAAAGTAGCAGAACGAAAGCCCGAGGAGGAAACAAAAACTGCCCCAGACAATAAAGGGATAGACGTACCGTTTCTCCTTCTCATAGAGTCCCGGTGAAACAAATTTCCAGAACTCGTAGAGCACAACGGGTAAAGCCAGAAAGACAGCACTCACGATGGCTATTTTGAAGTAGGTTATGAACGCCTCGGTGATGCCGGTAAATATAAAGAAGCTTTTCGGGGGCATCACTTTAACGAACGGCTCCATGAGAAACGCAAAAATCTTTTCCTTAAATCGGTAGGTGATTACAAATGCGATCCCCACGGCAATGACACAGACAAGTATCCTGTCTCTCAGCTCTTTCAGGTGAGATAGAAAAGGCTGTTTTTCATCCGCCTCGATCTGCTTCGTCATAGACCATCAACTCCGGGACGCCGTCAGGCTTTCCTGGGTTGCCCCGCTGACGCGTCATCGGTTTTCTCGGTTCTCCCGGAGGCCTTTTCGGTTTCCTGATCCGGCACTTTCTTATCCACTCCTTGCTCAGTCTCGTGCTCGGCCGAATCCGTCCTGGCCAACTCTTGATCGAGCGTCTCCTTCACGTCATCGGCCATCCGCTTGAACTCATTAAGCGCCTTCCCGAGTGAGCGCGCGAGTTCCGGCAGTCTGGAAGGGCCAACCACAAGCAACGCCACAATCAGAATAACGATGAGTTCGGGAAAACCTATGCCAAACATAACGCATAAAGTACCATAAAATAAGGATTTATAAAAGACAATTGTTGCTCTACGGGGCCTACACTATGATCCACTTCTGCATTACTGTCAAGGGTAAGGGCGCACACCAGGAACCCTTCGGATGAAGACGGGTTGGTTTTTCCTTGACATGCTTCGTTTTCATCTGGTAGGTTTGTCACATTCGCATGCAAAAAGAAGAAATAAAAAAGATTTATAGCAGATACTCTCCGGTCTACGACGTTATTTTTTCCAGGGCATTCTCTCCGCGAATAAAGTGTGGACTCGAAAAGATCGGCATTAAGAACGGTCAGAGAATTCTTGAAGTCGGTGTGGGAACCGGCCTCTCTCTGTCGTTGTATCCCAATTCGTGCAACGTGGTCGGCATAGATATAACACGGAAGATGCTCGAAAAGGCGCAACAGAAAAAAGAGAAAATGGGGCTTACACACGTGGACCTCATCGAAATGGATGCGGAGAACCTGACCTTCGAAGACGATAGCTTTGACCACGCGGTCATTCCTTTCGTGATCAGCGTGGTGCCGAGCCCCGAAAGGATGATGGCGGAGGTCAAAAGAGTAACAAAGACAAATGGGAAAATTATCATCGTTAACCACTTCAGCAGTGGCAATGCCTTTTTCTTCACGATAGAGAAGATGCTGGCCCCTCTCTTCATACGACTCGGATGGAAGTCAGGACTCACCCTGGATCTTCTCTCAAATCACTGCAACCTGTGTATCGAGGAGGTAACGAGGAAGCATTCTCTGGACCTCTGGTGGGTTGTTCACGTCACAAATAAGAAAGACACATGAAGATTTCCGGAATCCAATTCGCCTGTTCAGACGACAAAGAAAAGAATGTTGAAAAGGCATTGAAGATGTTGAGCGTCGCATTTTCCCAGGGCGCCAAGATCATCTGCTTTCAGGAATTGTTCAACCTCCCCTGGTTTCCGAAAGATCGTAACGCTCAAGTTTTTCAGATGGCTGAAGGTATCGACGGAGAGACGGTAACCATCTTCAGAAACAAAATCAAGGGGACCGATGCGGTACTTATCCTGCCCATGTTTGAAAAAGCAGATGGAAAGTATTTCAGCACCTCCGTGATCCTCCAGGCAGGGGAAGTGCTTGGGTGCTACAGAAAGATTCACGTAACGGACATTCCTCTCTGGGAAGAAAAATTTTATTTCTCTCCCGGGGACAGCGGCTTCCCTGTGTTTGAGACCCTGCACGGCAAGATCGGCATTCAGGCATCATGGGATAATTTCTATTTCGAAGGTACACGAATCTTGAGAATGAAAGGGGCCGACATCGTATTTGCGCCCACTTCCTGCGCGTTCAAATCACAACACATCTGGCAGACCGTGATTTCCGGCAATGCAATTTCGAACGGTGTGTACATCATGAGGGTGAACAGGGGCGGAAGCGAGGAACTCCAGGATTTCTACGGCATGAGCTTCTGTGTGGATGCGGAAGGCGAACTCATAGGAGGTCCCACCGGAAGAGCTGACAGCATTCTTCTTGCCGATATCAACTTTGAACAGTTGCATCGCGTCAGAAGAGAGTGGCCCATCCTAAAGGAAAGGAAACCTCAATTCTATAAGGAGATCCTGAGAGAAGACTGATGGTCCAGGAAAAGACCATATGCGTGGTATGCGCCTGGAGGCAGGACTGTCGCAAGAAGTTTCTCAGAGCCCAAGATGCCTCTCTGAAGTGCCCCGATTTCACAAAAGACGTTTCTATCAAAGAGGGAGTAGAACCTGATGTTGAGAAAGAAGATAGCACAGATCATCGTTGATGCCTGTGACGACTGCAGAAAACATGGTCTTGCGCTTGGACAGGACAGTATCGATCCTTTCGTCGAGATTCCGAGAGACTTGACGTTTGGCGACTATTCGACAAACATCGCATTCGTGCTGGCCCCTGTTCTCAAACAGAAACCTGAGCAGATCGCGCGCCTCCTTATCGATCACATAAAGCCCGGCTTGATCTGTGAGAAGGTGGAGATAGCAGGAAAGGGTTTTATCAATTTCTACGTCAAGGACCCTGTCTGGCTAGCGCTCTTAAAGGATATTTATGAGAAGGGGATAGCCGCGCTTTATCCTAACGTGGGCCACGGAAACAAAGTCCTCATTGAATTTGTGAGCGCCAATCCTACCGGACCACTTCATATCGGTCACGGACGCGGCGCCGTCGTCGGTGATGTCCTTGCCAATATATTGAGGACCGCGGGATATGATGTGGCCAAAGAGTACTACATAAACGATGCGGGAAAACAGATAAAGACGCTCGGGGAATCGACCTATCTGAGATGGCGCGAACTTGAGGGGGAAAGCGTATCCTATCCAAAGGAGTGCTATCAGGGAGACTACGTAAAAGACCTGGCTCGCGAATTGATCGAAACCAAGGCCCAGATACCGGCTGAAAAAGATAGAGCTGTTGAGTTCATGTCAAAGTTTTCGAGCGCAGAGATACTGACGGGGATCAAAAATGACCTCAAGGACTTCGGCGTTCTCTTCGATAATTACTACGAAGAAAGCACGCTCTTCGATAAAGGCATCGTCGATGACACGCTCAGTTACCTGAAAGATAAGGGCTACGCATACGAGAAAGACGGCGCCCTATGGTTTAAAACGAGCCTGTTTGAAAAAGATGAAGACAGGGTGCTCATCAAGTCGGACGGGGAGAAAACGTATTTTACATCCGACATAGCCTACCACCGCGACAAGCTCAACAGGTCTTTCGACATGCTTGTGGATATCTGGGGATCGGACCATCATGGATACATTCCCAGGCTTAAAGCTTCGATTGAGGCCTTAGGCAAAGACAAAGAAGCGCTCAAGGTGCTCCTTATCCAGTTCGTAACACTTTTGAAGGATGGGAAACCGGTAGGTATGTCAACACGATCCGGCGAATTCACCACGCTCGCCGAAGTGGTCAAGGATGTGGGCAAGGATGCCGCGAGGTTCTTCTTTCTGACGAGAAAATGCGACGCCCACCTCGAGTTTGATCTCGATCTTGCGAAAAAGACCACCAACGAAAATCCTGTCTACTATGTTCAGTACGCCCATGCACGCATCGAGAGCATTTTTCGGAATGCCGAGGATCAGGGCATCGGGAAAGACGCCCTGAGCAACGCCGATATAAGTCGTCTCACTTTAAGTGACGAAATAAACCTCGTGAAAGGCATACTCCATTTTCACAACGTGATAGATGGGAGTGCAAGAAGCCTGGAGCCCCATCGTGTTACCTTCTTTCTTATGGACCTTGTGGGTAAGTTCCATAGTTATTATAATAAGACGAGGGTCCTAGGCAACGCCGTCGAGATCACGGTGGCCAGACTGTGGTTGCTCTATATGCTGAAAGAGGTTATCCGGGAGGGCCTCACGATCCTCGGGGTATCGGCTCCGGAAAAGATGTAGTTCAGCCGCTTTCACGAAAAAGACCAAGAAGAAGAGGAACGGAAATGCAAAAGACAAAGAGCACGACGAGAGAATGGATCGAGTCGCTACTTATCGCGGCGCTGATTGCACTATTTGTAAGAAGCTTCATTATTCAGGCGTATAAGATCCCCTCGGGATCAATGGAGCCGACCCTTCTTGTGGGCGATCATTTGCTGGTAAACCGGTTAAGCTATGTGGTGAAGGTACCGTACTTCGATAACGTTTTGTTTACGCTCGGCCAGCCCAAACGCGGTGATGTGATCGTCTTCCGGTATCCCGAGAATACAAACATAGATTTCATCAAGAGGGTGATAGCAACGGAGGGCGAGACTGTAGAGGTGAGGGATAAGGTCGTATACATCAACGGACAGAAGATGTCTGACCCGTGGGGACATTTTCGCGATACTCCGCCTATTCCGCGGGAGTTCGCGCCGAAAGACAATTATGGTCCCTACAGGGTACCCAAGGATGCCTACTTTGCAATGGGCGACAACCGCGACAACAGCGCAGACAGCCGATTCTGGGGGCCCGTGAGAAAAGAGAACCTTGTCGGCAGGGCCCTTGTCATCTACTTTTCCTGGAATAGTGACACTAAGGATCCTTTTGAGTACATCCGCTGGTCGAGATTCGGGCGGTTGATCAGGTGACGGATGGATATTCAGGGCTGTTCCATGATAACATGTTCGCCGATGAGAAGAATCATTTTCTTATTGTTCATACTCATTGCGCCTCTGTCCCTCTATGGCAGCGATTATTCTGCGTCGATTACGGCCTACCTCGAGGGATATCGAAGCGAAGCAAAAGGGGATTTGGACGAGGCCCTGACGCATTACAAGGAGGCATTAAGGCTCAACCCGGAGTCCTCCGAGATTCGGACCGATATGGCCTTTCTCCATATAAAGAAGGGCGAACCGGATAAAGCAGAAGAGCTGCTTGAACAGGCACTTAAGCTTAATCCTTCTAATCGCAGCTCGCTCATGCTTCTCGCCGGGATCTATTCCTCGAAGGGCTTAACCTACAAAGCCAAGCCTCTTTATGAAAAATGCATCGAGCTCAACAAAGAAGATACGGAAGCATACATGTATCTCGGCGCCCTATACGCCTCAGAAAAAAAGTATGCCGATGCAGCGGGCATATATGAGAAGATACTTGCCTATGATGACGAGAATATCCTCGCGCTTTACTATGTGGGAAGGCTGAGCGCCGAATTGAAAGACAATGAGAAGGCCAAGAAGTACCTTCTCAAAGTGCTTGAGTTAAGACCAAATTTTGAGGCTGCCCTTCTTGATATGGGTGTGCTCTATGAAATCGAAGGCAATTATGACAAAGCCCTCGGGTACTACAGGAACCTTCTGGCTGTGGACCCGGCAAACAAGCAGGCCAGGTCACGGATTGCCGACATATTTATCAAACAGAAGGAGTACGATAAGGCGATTCACGCCTTTCAAGAACTCTCGGACATGGATCGGGAAAACGTGTCCATTCGCGTGAGGATCGGGCTTCTCTACCTGGAAGAAGAGCGATTCGATGACGCGATCAACGAGTTTTCTCTGATCCTTGCCGCGAAACCCGATAACAATCCCGTGCGCCTTTACCTGGCTATGTCCTGGAAGGAGAAAGGCGACCAAAAGAAGGCGCTCGAAGAATTCCTCAAAATTGACCCTAAATCGGAGGAATTTGTCACCGCTCTGAAGCAGGCAACCTTCATTTATATCAGATCGGGTTCGATAGACGAGGGCATCGCCACACTTCAGAGGTACTTGCCCGATTCCAGGCAAAAGAATGAAGTCTATATCCTTCTTTCCATGCTTTACGAAGAAAAGATGGATTATACCAAGGGTATAGAAGCACTGCAGGAAACTCTTAAAATGGATCCGAAGAACGTTGACGCCCTTTACCAGATGGGAATGCTCTACGAAAGAAAGGGCGACTCTGAAAAAGCGTTTGCCGTCATGGAAGACGTGCTAAAGACAGACTCGGAATACACGAATGCCCTCAATTTCATAGGCTACTCGTTGGCGGAGAAAGGGATCAAACTGGACGAAGCCGAGACCATGATCAAAAAGGCTTTGGCAAAAAGACCCGACGACGGGTATATACTGGACAGCCTCGGATGGGTGCATTACAAAAAGGGCAATTACCATGAGGCTCTCGGTGAGATTTTACGGGCCAATCAGCTCCTGCCGGACGATCCCACGATTGCCGAACATGTGGGCGACGTCTACAGAGCCATGAACGAATATAATCATGCCCTCACGTACTACAAGAAATCGGTAGACCTCGAAAAGGACGAAAACAAGAAAAAGCTCGTTCAGGAAAAGATAAAAGCGATCACCGAGATAAAACGGTGAAGCGGGCCCTAGCCTTCCGCCTTCTCCTTATTTTCCTTACTGTCTTTCTACACGGATGCGCCTTGTTTCAAAGCAGGACGGCACACATCCTCTGGCCTTCTACCATCGATTACATGGATGCAGTGTGCGAACTTACGGTCTCCTCCAGAGATTTTCGGTATTCAGGTGAAATGTCTTTGAAACTTGACTATCCCCAAACGTTTAAGGCGGAGGTTTACGGGCCCTTCGGGGACACCATCGTGTCCATCGCCAAACAGGATGGTCAGTTTTCCATGAAGACAGGCACTGAGGACGTGCAGGACGAAGAACGGTTTTGGGATATGTTTCACATATCTGTTGATGATTTTATTAATGATATTACCTTACGGGGGAACATGCAGCAAGACAGCACAGGGACATCGTTCATCCAGAGGACCTACTACAGGGTTCTCTACGAGCTTGACCGCCCGGAACCCACAATTCGTTGGATAAGCACTCAAGGTAATATCGTGATCAAGTTTTTGGAAGCCAACTTTGAGAAGGGGCGATCGGTTGGAAACCGTAGCAATAACCCCATGTGATTCTTACGATGATATAGAAGCGCTCAAGGGGATTCTAAACGCAAGTTTTCAAGAAATAGGATGGGATCCCCACGACGCTCGCGTACTTCTTAAACCAAATCTTTTGTCTGCCAAAACGCCGGAGAAAGCCGTTACCACCCATCCAGCGATTGTACGGGCAATCGCCGAATTGTTGAAAGATCATCTTTGCCATGTCTTTGTAGGCGACAGTCCCGGCTATGGATCGCAGGCTAAGGTGCTTGGTTCTTCAGGAGTTATGAATGTAATTAGATATCTTGGATTAGGTATTGCTGCATTCAACAATAATATTATTAAAGAATCATTAAATGGCATCTCTCCATATAGGAGGTTTCTGTTCGGCCAGGACCCTCAAGACTTTGACATGGTGGTCAACCTCCCTAAGCTTAAAACCCACACCATGATGGGGCTTACCCTGGGCGTGAAAAACACCTTCGGCTTCATCCATGCTTATGAGAAAGCCAAATGGCATCTCAGGGCAGGTCAGGACAGGGCTCTTTTTGCCTCAATCCTTATAGATATCCACCGACTAGTGAAACCTTCTATAACCGTTCTCGACGGCATTCTCGGTATGGACGGGGACGGTCCTTCGAGCGGCAGGCCGAGAAAGCTCGGAATGCTTGCTATGAGTAAAGACGCGTTTGCCCTGGACGAATCGATCGAGAACATACTCCCGCTTACTTATCCCACACCCACCACCTATCTCGCGAGGACCCACAATCTGATACCTGATTACCGGATTACCGGCCAGGCGCCTGCTTTGCGTGACTTTAAGATGCCGAAGACCATGAACACGGACTTTAACCTGCCCACACTCGCACGGCGGGTCTTAAAAGACATCTTCCTTAAGAAACCCAGGCTAGACAGTAAACTCTGCAAGGCCTGCATGATCTGTGTCCGGGTCTGTCCGGCCCATGCGCTCTTAACAAGGCCTGATGCAAAGGAACCGATCTTCGACTATCACCGGTGCATACGCTGCTACTGCTGTCAGGAAATGTGCCCCGAGGGCGCAGTTAAGGTATAAGAAACCGGCTGTTCGTGTGCCCGGCTTGTTTCGGGCTTGACTCAGAGACAGCCGGTTTGCCGACGTTACCGCCGGGGGCTCATACACCCCGCTTTCTTATAGTGCCTTGATGGGAATCCTCTTAGTCTCTTTAACCGCTTTGTCCGTCTTCGGGAGCACGATGGTCAGTACACCTTTGTTGTAGGTTGCTTCCACCTTGTCCGTATTTACCTCTATGGGCAAAGGTATGGTTCTGCTAAACGAACCGTAAGCCCGCTCCATCCTGTGATAGTCTTTGCCTTTTTCTTCTTTCTCCTCTTTCTTTTCGCCCCTAATAGTGAGAGAATCCTTGGTGAGAGAAAGGTCAATATCCTTTTCTTCAATGCCGGGAATCTCAGCTGAAACTCTGATCTCTTTGTCGGCGTCCACCACGTCGATCTTCGGTTGGAAGATACCGGAGAATCTCGCTATGGGCTCTGACTCCTCAACTCCTAAAAAGTTATCAAGAAGCTTATCCATCTCATTTCTCAATGCGAGAAACGGGTTCCAATCTTCCAAACGGGCCGGTACGGTCTTACCGGCTTTACCGCTTTGAGTAATAGCCCTTGCTGCCATGATAACACCTCCGTTGATCTTTGTTGTCCTTATGCAGCGGCTTTTACCGGGATTTTCTTTGTCTTTGCCGCTTCTGCCTTGGGCAGCGTGATTTTCAATACTCCGTTAGTCACCACGGCCTCTATCTTGCCTTTGTCAATATCACCGGAAAGCGTGAATGTTCTTTGGTAGTCACCGAGATTGTACTCCGCCCTGACCAGCCTCAAATCCCCGGGCACTTCCCAGTCTACCCTCCCATATATGCTTAAAACGTTGTTCTCAAGGGTAAGATCGATGGAACCTTCGTCTATTCCTGGCATGTCAGCAATGACTACGATGTCACTCTTTCGTTCTATGATGTCAACGTCCGGATTGAATACCCTCACCGCACGTGTCCGCTCGACCTTTTCTAACCCCTCGGATTCACTCTTTTGTACCTTGTCTTTCTCGGCCATATGCCACCTCCTCCGATTTACGCCGACTTTACATTGATCTTCTTGGGTTTTTCTGCCTCGGCCCTGGGGAGCCTGATTGTGAGCACGCCTTTGGAAAACCGCGCCTCGACTTTGTCGCCCTCAACAGTAAAGGGAAGTTCCAATGTTTTGGTGAACTGACCGTACCAGCGTTCCCTGCGATGATACGACTCGCCCTCTTTGGATTCCTCAGGTTCGCGTGACCCCCGTAAAGACAATGTCTTTCCCGTGACCGATATCTCCATGGTCTTTGCGTCAATACCGGGTATTTCCGTGGTCACGACGGCCAAGTCTTCCCCCGCCCAGATATTAACCGCCGGGAATTCACCGCTTGAAGGCGATGCGTATCTGGACAGGATCCGGTTCATCTCGTTTTCGATCCTTCGAAACTCAAACCACGGATCAAGACCTTGACCAAATGTTCCAAAACCTTCTGTCCACAACATAGCGTAACACCTCCTTTCCAACTATCTTTTCTTCAATCCTTACAAAAGAATATTTTCACTATGTGTCGTTTTGTCAAGCAGGAGACAGCTCTCACCCAACGGTTATAGGGGCATATCAACTGCCGGCACGAGTGGGGAGATACTCACGACGCCACCTCGCAGAGTACGTGTCAAAAGGAACATAAGCGTCGTTTACGGTTACGATCTTGTCGACCCATTTTCGGAGATCAAGTTCCTTGAGCAGGACGTGAACCGTCATACCTCGACGAGGTACAGCCTTTCAAGGAAGAACCGGCCGTCGCTAAGGCGAGGAAACCCTGAACGCGGCAAAAAGCCTTATCTCTACTTCCATGTCATCAGATTTGCTAAGATGGAGTGATGTCCACATAGGTGTTTCCATCAAAGAAGAAACACTTATGGATTTCAATACCTTTCATAGACTCCTTGACATCATTCACGTCACCGCCAAGCTGTATACACATGCCGCAGTCGGAACTCAAATTCCTCGGAACGGGCACGAGCTCATATGTCTTTCCTTGTTTTTTGAGAATCTTCTCCACCCTGAGCACGTCGTGGATTGTGTGGAATAAGAGGAAATATGTGTTACGCCCTACCAATGCGTCTTACTACCTCCAGAAAAAATTCGATCTCTTGATCAGACGTAAAATACCCGGGCGACACTCTTACGGTCCCGTGAGGGAAAGTGCCGATTGTCCTGTGCGTCATAGGCGCGCACTGGAGCCCGACCCGGGCAAAAATCTGCTCCTTATTCAGGATATAACCGATCTCTGATGGCAGATAATTGGCCACATTGAAGGAGACTGCGGGGGAAAAAGAGACCGAGGTAGCATCTTTTGGCCCGTAGAGGATAACCGATTCGATTTCAGAGAGTCCTTTTACGATCATTTCACGGAGATTGCTCTCCCTCTCAATAATCCTGCCAGGTCCGGTCTTCTCTATGAACGTGAGGCCTCCTAACAGTGAGGCTATGCCAGGCGTGTTGGGAGTGCCGCTCTCATATCGATCAGGCAGTACCAGGGGCTGCTCGATGGATTCGGATTTGCTGCCCGTCCCGCCGAACCTGAGCGGGGTCAGGTCAAACGGTCTTTTCATGTAGAGAGCGCCCATGCCCTGAATCGCAAAGAGCGACTTATGACAGGAAAAACAGAGTATATCGATGCCGTCTTTCTCCACATCGATGGGGTGGCAGCCGATAGTCTGACAGGCGTCGACGATAAGAGGCACGTCTCCTATTGCCGCCCTTACCTCTTGCACCGGCTGTACTGTCCCTACAACGTTTGATCCGTGAATGAGAATGACCGCCCTGGTGTTGCTCTTGATGAGCGATTTCATGTGATCCACGTCGAGAATGCCCTCTGGAGAACACCTGGCCATGGACACCTCCACCCGGCGTTCTTTTTCGAGGAAGCTAAGCGGTCGCATGACCGAGTTGTGCTCCATGGAGGTGGTAACCACGTGGTCGCCTTGCCTCAGAAGACCCAGGATGGCCAGGTTGAGCGACTCGGTGCCATTGTGTGTGAATATGAGTCGCTCTGAACTGTCCCCCCCGATGAAATGTGTCAGCTTTTCTCTTGCCTCAAAAATGATACGCGCCGCGTCGAGCGACAGTGCATGTCCGCTCCGCCCTGGGTTGCCCCCCACATGCTGTACGAAATTGTCAAGTGCAGTAATAGTCTCCTGGGGTTTGGGAAAAGACGTGGCAGCATTGTCAAGGTAAACCATTGAAAACTCCGTTTTGGGTGTCTAAACTCTTACGGTCTGATCACCTTTGTTGCTTCGGTGAACGAGGAAAGGATCTCAAACATATTGCTTATGCGCCCTACCGCAATTCTGTCTTTCAGTTTGAAAAAATCGAGACAGGTGCCGCACGAGAGGATTTCGGCACCCGCACATTCTATTTCCTTTAAGGTCTCTATATAATCCGATTCCTGCGATACCATTCTGACACCCGTATTGATGAAGATAATCCTCCAGGGCATATTTTTCAATTCCTTGATTGTCTTGAGAAATGCCCGCATAAGAATCCTGCCCAGTTCGTCGTTTCCTCTGCCCATAGTATCGCCGTCAACGTAAACAAGTAGTTTCTCTGCCTTCTCACCGGAAGCATCTTCAAGGGCTCGCTCCAACACACCCCTTATCCGGTACCTCTCGTTCTCTTGAGTGGTGGAAGTAGAATAACCCCTTGATATGAGAAATCGCTTCACGTTTTCACTGGAGGTCGTATTGTCGACGACTACTTCGATTTCCCGAGGAGCTTTGGTTTCCAGCGCCCTCTTGGTTTCGATAACAGGCATGGGGCAGACCATGCCGGTGAGATCCAAATATTCCATGTATCTATTTTAGAAAAAAATCTACTTGAGAGCAAATGAATTCTGTATATATGCCTTCTGCACTCATCGCGCCAGCCGGTGATGAATACGGAAGGGCTTTTCGTCCGGACCGTAAACTCAGCACGCACGGTTTTATCAAAACTCTGCCCGCATCTTAGGCCCGCGGCGTTCTACTCCCTCTTACAGGCAAACAAAACGGGGAGCGTACTCAACGCTCCCCGTCTAACCGTCCGCGTAATCGATGCTATCTGCTCAATTTTGTTTTGAAGACCTCAATGAGCCTGGGAACGAGTTGTTTGTAATCGCCCACAATGCCAAAGGAGGCGGCCTTGAAGATCGGCGCATCGGGATCCTTGTTGATGGCCACGATACAATCGGAGGTTCTCATGCCCGCCAGGTGCTGGATGGCGCCGGAAATGCCACAGGCTATATAAATTTTCGGCTTTACCGTCTTGCCGGTCTGTCCCACCTGGTGCTCATAGGGTATCCAGCCTGAGTCCACGGCCGCGCGCGAGGCGCCGAGGGCTCCGCCAAGTACATCGGCAAACTCTTTCAGGACCCTGAAACCTTCCTCACCGCCCGTGCCGCGACCACCGGATACTATGATGTCGGCCTCGACAAGGTTGACCGTGGTCAAAGCCTTGATGAATTCAGTGACCTTGGTGTTCAGATCAGCCTCTGCAAGCGAGAAGGATTCCTTGACCACTTCCCCACTCTTTGAGGCGTCCTTCTCCGGCATGGGGAAGGCTTTGGGTCTCACGGTAGCGATCTGAGGCTGTGCCTTCTCGTTCACCACCGTTATGGTGAAGTTGCCGCCGAACCCTGCCCTGGTCATCTTCAGTTTGCCACCGTCCGCCGCGAGATCGATGCTGTCCGTGCACAGGCCAAAACCGAGGTTCGCCGCGGTTGCCGCCGCCACATCCACTCCCTGGCTCGTGTTCCTGAACAGGGCTGCTTCCGGTTTATGTTTCCCGAGAAGGAACGTAGCTGCTTTCGCGTATGCTTCTCCTCTGAATCCCTTAAAGACTTCACCCTCGACCGCAAAGACTTTGGATGCACCATAGGCAAATGCCTCTTTTGCCAGATCATCTACTTTATCTCCGATAACGAAGGCGCAGACGTTGGAACCGAGACCATCCGCAAGCTTTTTGCCGATGCCGAGAAGTTCAAAGGCCATCGGTGATACGCCCCCGTCTTTATGTTCTATGTATACCCAAACATCGTTAGCCATTATTCTCCCTCCTCGCTATTTTATAACTTTCAAGTCTATAAGTTTGTCGGTAAGCGTATTGACAACTTCTTCCAGTTCGCCCTTCAGGATTTCTCCGGCGCCCCGAGGCGGCGGTACGGCGATCTCAACGACCTTTGTGGAAGAACCGGCAGCGCCCACCTTGGCCGCGTCTACTCCGAGATCACCACCGTTCCATTTCGGAATCTCGACCTTCGACGCCTTCCGGATGCCCATGAGGTTCGGGAGTCTCGGCTCGTTGATGCCCTTCACAACAGACACTACCGCTGGCAGCTTTGCTTCTACCACTTCGCTGCCCCCTTCAATGGCCCTCTCAACAATAATTTTCTTTGCCGCTGCATCAATCTGACGCACTTTCGAGACATAGGTTAGCTGGCTGAAACCCAGGATCGCCGCCAGTTCGGCGCCCACGACTCCCGTATTGCCGTCCGTGGACTGTTTTCCGCAGAAGACGAGATCCACATCGCCAACCTTCTTGAGTGCGGCGGCAAGCACGGACGCGGTGGCAAACGTATCAGATCCGGCAAAAGCGGGATCGGTCAGCTGATACACCGAATCCACCGTCAAGGCCAGGGCGTTCCTTAGCACATCGGCCGCTTTATCAGGGCCCATGGTTATCGCCACAATCTCTCCGTCATAGTTCTCTTTAGTAAGTAGCGCCTCTTCCAGAGCAAATTCATCAAACGGGTTCGTAATCGAATCCATACCTCCTCTGGCCAGCGCTCCCTGGGGAATATCCCATTTAACTTCCGCCTCAGTGTCAGGAACCTGCTTTAAACAAACCGCTATCTTCACAGCGTCCTCCTTGGACAGTATTACTCACCCGTAAAGGTGGCTTTTCTTTTTTCTACGAAGGCCGACATGCCTTCTTTTTGGTCCTTGCTGGCAAAGCACATGCCAAAATCTTCCGCTTCCAGTGCGAGTCCCTGCTTGCTCGAAAGCGATTGACTTTTGTTGATACATTCTTTAGCGAGCTTGATTCCGAAGGGGCCATTGTTTTTGATCTTCTCTGCGAGAGCCATGACTTCACTCATGAGCTGATCGTGAGGGAGAACCCGGTTAATGAGCCCTAACTCAAGAGCCTCTTGAGCCGTGATAGTCTTGCCGGTAAATATCAGTTCTTTGGCTCGGGCGAGTCCTACCACCTTGGCTGTCCTTTGCGTCCCGCCGAAACCGGGATGGATGCCGAGCGTGGTTTCCGGAAAACCGACCTTGGCCTTGTCGGATGCATAGATAAAGTCGCAGGCAAGGGCGAGTTCAAAACCACCGCCCAGGGCGAAACCGTTTACCGCCGCTATAACCGGTTTTTCCATATTCTCGAGGGTATTCATGGCCTCGTGGCCGCGTGCCGAAAAAGCCATGCCCTCAAGGGCCGTCATGTCCTTCATTTCTACGATGTCCGCCCCTGCAACAAAAGCCTTGTCCCCTTCCCCTGTGACGATAACCACCCTCACATCCTTATTTGCACCCAGGGCCTCCCCGGCATGTTTGATTTCAGTCAGTGTCTCTGAGTTGAGCGCGTTAAGCGCCTTTGGCCTGGCGATCTTCAGAATGCCTATGCCCTCTTTGACTTCAACGATAACGTTCTTGTACTCCATGATTCTATGCCTCTCTTTCGAGGACCGCTGCGAGTCCCATACCGCCCCCGATACACATGGACACGAGGCCGTAGCGCAAATTGAGTCTCTGCATCTGATACAGCGCAGTAGTAACAAGGCGGGCGCCTGTGCATCCGATCGGATGCCCGAGAGAAATGCCGCCGCCGAACATATTACATTTATCCGTATTTACGCCGAGCTCCTTTATGCACGCGAGTGACTGGGAAGCAAATGCTTCGTTGAGCTCGATAAGATCGATTTTATCAATGGTGAGATTGGCTTTGTTCAAGGCTTTCTTGATGGCCGGTATAGGGCCTAACCCCATAAAGGCCGGGTCCAGGCCGCCGTTAGCCCAGGAGATGATCTTGCCCATGGGTTTGATGCTGAGTTCCTTGGCCTTGTCTTTGGACATAAGGACCACGGCAGATGCCGCGTCGTTGAGACCGGAAGCGTTGCCGGCGGTAACGGTTCCGTCTTTCTTAAACGCAGTGGCAAGCGCCCCCATCTTTTCGAGGGTCGTATCCATCGGTCTTTCATCGGTATCGAAAACAACGGGATCGCCCTTCTTCTGCGGAATCTTCACCGGTACGATCTCAGCCTTAAACAGACCTTCCTTGATGGCCTTGCGCGCCCTCTGATGGCTCACAAGACCGAACGTATCCTGCTCCACCCGGGAAATCCCGTACTTCGCAGCGATATTCTCGGCCGTAAGGCCCATATGGTAGCCGTAAAAGATCTCCCAGATTCCATCGAGGACCATGAGGTCTATGGCCTTGGTATCGAACATCCTCGCACCGAATCTCAAAGACGGCAATGCAAACGGCGCCTGGCTCATGTTCTCCATACCGCCTGCCACGACCACGTCGTTATCGCCCACCATGATCGATTGCATGCCGCTGATTATGGCCCTCAGTCCCGAGGAGCAGACCTTGTTGATGGTGTACGCCGCAGTCTCCTTAGGGACGCCACCCTCAATGCTCGCCTGCCTGCCCGAGTTCTGGCCAAGACCCGCCTGGAGCACATTTCCCATGACTACTTCGTCAATAACCACCTCTTTCAAACTGCTGTCATAATCATAATGTTTTGCTTCGAGCTCCGTGTCGGTTTTGCCTTGAAAGACCGCAGGGGCAAACTCTTTGTCCTTGTTTTTCGAAGGCCGTATGCCTGCCCTCTTGATGGCCTCTTTAATGGCTATTCCGCCGAGCTTGACCACGGGCACATCCTTAAGAGACTGGCCGAATTGACCAATCGCCGTTCTTGCACATGACACGATGACTGCCTCTTTCATAAGGGATCTCCTTTCATTTGAAAAAACTTTCACAATCTTTTATCGTAATTGTGATTCTTTGTCAACGATTTTAGCATAATTCAAGACTTTTTGCACCCCCTTGCCCTGGCCGGTTCCAAGGTTTTTTATCCCGGTGATTTTTCGATGGATTCCGTCTCTTTTATTCCGAATGAACCCTTGAGATGTTGCGCCCAGATGTGCTAACATAGCCCTAAATTCCATCGGAACAGATCAAATCCCGGAAAGGAAATGGATATGATGAACATACCCCCTATCAACCTCAAGGCCCAATTCAAGGGTCTCAGGAAAGAAATCATGACCGGCATCAGGCAGATACTTGACGAGCAGCGCCTCATTCTCGGACCTTTCTGCGCCAAACTGGAACAACAGATCTCGACCTACGCGGGTGTGGCGCATGCGATTTCCTGCGCCAACGGCACGGATGCTCTCATCCTCGCACTCATGGCTCTTGATATCAAGGCGGGTGACGAGGTCATCACCACACCGTATACATTCTTTTCCACAGCAAGTTCCATCGCAATACTGGGCGGTACACCCGTATTCGTCGACATCGATGAGGCCACCATGAACATAGACCCAACCCGCATTGAAAAGGCCATCACTTCCCGCACAAAGACTATCACCGTAGTCCATCTCTTCGGTCAGGTCTGCGACATGCAGCGGATCGGTGAGATTGCTCGAAATCATGGACTCGCCCTTGTCGAGGATTGCGCCCAGTCCCTGGGTGCCAGAAAGAATGGTGTCATGTCAGGGGCTTTTGGCGATGTGGCCGCCTCGAGCTTCTACCCCACAAAGAACCTGGGCGGCATCGGTGAGGGGGGTGTGGTCTACACCAGGCGGGCAGACATCGGCGAAAAGGTAAGAAAACTCCGCGTCCACGGCATGGGAGATCAGTATTACCACGAGATGATTGGGCTCAACAGCCGTCTCGACGAGATCAAGGCATGCGCCCTCACGGTCAAATTCCCACACCTCGAGTCATGGAACACGAGGCGCAGGGCTAATGCGGCCTACTACAGCAAACAATTCAAGAAACTGCCGCTTTTGCTCCCGGTTAACGCCACCGATACAACCGATACGTCGCACATCTTTCATCACTACGTCATACGCACTCCAAAGCGCGACGAACTGCAAGTCTTCCTCAAAGAACGTGGCATCATATGCGGGGTCTATTATCCTCTTCCGCTCCACTTACAGCCATGTTTCTCCTACCTCGGATACAGAGAAGGTGATTTTCCCGTGGCCGAGCTGACCGCAAAGACCTCTCTCGCCCTGCCTGTGTATCCCGAATTGAAGAATAGTGAGCGGGCATATGTGGCTAAATGTGTCAGGGAGTTCTTCCGCTCCTGATCGTCTATCTGTGGCTTGATGCGCGATGCCACAGATATCTTTACGGGGAAATCCATGCATAACGTGTCGAAGCTTGTCGACAAGAGCGTGTCAAAAACAATCATCGGTATGGCTGTGCCCATGCTCGCCGGTACGTTTGCCCTGACTACGTACCAGCTTACCAATGCGTGGTTTGTCTCCAGGCTCGGTACCGAGGCGCTCGCCGCGATTTCCTTTACCTTCCCGGTGGTCATGCTCCTCGTGTTCCTCATCCGCGGATTAGGCAGCGGAGCCATGCCACTTGTGGCGCACGCGATAGGCGAAAGAGATCACAAGAAGGCCGCACAACTCACCACACAGACCTTGCTCCTCGGCGTGCCCTTTGCTGCGCTGATTACGGCGGTGGGCATTTTTACGATCGGGCCCGTCTTTTCGCGCCTCGGGGCCTCCGGAGAGGTGCTCAAGCTCGTGGCCCGGTACATGAAGATATGGTACTCAGGCACGATCATCACGGTGTTTCAGATGGTCATGGCCGACCTCATAGTGAGCACGGGCAATACAAAGGCCGTCAGTCTTCTCATGGTGAGCAGTACGGTGCTCAATGCGTTTCTGGACATGGTACTCATTTTCGGGATGTTCGGCATGCCGCGCATGGGTATAGCGGGCGCGGCGCTTGCCACGATACTCTCGCAGGCAACGGCCCTGATCATTGCGTGCTACATCCTGGCGAAGAAACTCAAGCTCGTGGACTGGAGCGCTTTAACGGGTCACGCGCTTTTCGCGTCCTGGGGAAAGATTCTCCGGTTCGGTATCCCCGGCGCCCTGGGTATGATAATGAGCCCCGTCTCGGCGACCGTAATGACCAAGCTCGCGGCCGGCTACGGCACTGCGGCCGTTGCGGCCATGGGGGTTGCGGGCAGAATCGAGATATTCGGCTACATGATACCGGCGACCGTGGGTATACCGCTCGTTCCGTTTATCGCCCAGAATTACGGGGCGCGCCGGATGGACAGAATTAAAAAGGCGAGAAAAGGAACAATGACATTCGCAATCCTTTACGGCATCTTCCTCGGCCTTGTGCTTATCATCTTCGCGAGACCCATAGCGGGGATCTTTTCAACCGATGCGGCCGTCATAGGGGCCATCTGTTCATACATTTACATTACGAGTTTGGGATACGGGATGACCGAGGTCCACCGTTACTCCGGGTTTACCATGACAGGTACTCACAAACCTTTGCGGGCCTCTGCCCTCAACATCATACGGGTTGTGGCCCTGCTCATACCCCTCACCATAGCAGGGAGCGTTCTCTTTGGGCTTAAGGGCGTTTTCTGGGGACGACTCGCGACCGACATATTGGCGGGGTTGATTGGCATATACTGGTCGGGCAAGATTCTATCGGCCACGTAACGGTCGCCCGCTACCCTCTCACGTCCTGCTCCACCCCTCTTTTGAGGGCGCCTTGTTATTGATACTTTACATAAGCCGCGAGACAGGCTTAACCGCCAGAAATGAGACTTTAGGATTGAATGCGGCTAAAATCATGTGTCTTAGCTCCTGTATGCCGCCATTCTCTTTCGCCCGGCGTAGTAACGAAGCGGAATAACGATGCCAAAAAAAGGGATCATGTACATCGCCGCAACCAGAGGCTCTACGGGACCGAAGAACTCCGATGAAAAGACAATCACGAGCACGTTGTTGAGGTTGCCGAGCATAACCGCTCCGGCCAACTGGTCTTCCACCGACCCATTACGAAAAAACAGGATACCAACCACACAGTAAATTGCGGCCAGTGCTGAGGCCACCACCGTTGCCATAACGATTACAGACGGTTCTCTTTTGAAGAAAGGCGCATACCGGTAAAAGACCCCGAGGTTGATCATGGCAAAAAGAATAAGCGAGACGGGAAACTGTATTCTCAGGATCGGCCCTATAATCTTGGGCGCCAGGTATCGGATGATTTCAACAACGGCGATGGGAACAAAGATCACCGTGGCCAGGGTGCGCAGCATGGATAAAAAGGAAATAGCCGCTTCTTTTGCCAGGATTATCTTAATGAGAGCCGGCAAGGTAAAAGGCGCGAGCGCCGACGTGATCACCACGACAAGCAGAACAAGCGCACTATTGCCCTCAACCATGTTTGAAATCATGGGGGCCACAACCCCGGCGGAAACACCCGTCAACAAGAGGGCCGAAAGGGCATAACTCGGGGCAACATAGTAGAAGAGTAAATAAAGGATCACCGGCAGTATGGTCAGTTTCACGAGTGCGATCGCGAGAATCCGTACGGCGTGGTTCTTAAGCATCCTCCAGACGGACTTAAGGTCGATCGACAGGTAGCTGAGAAAGAAATTTATCATCAGGGAATAAAAAGGAAGAGTACTGAACCGTAAGCCGAAATCGGGAAAAATGATACCCAGGGTCATAGAACACATGACCACGAGAACCAGTATAATATCGCGGAGACGAAGGGAGGATTGCATGGATATGAAATATCAGAGAACGGTCATCTTATCAACACGTTTCATGGTTTTGCGTACCGTTTTGGCTTCTTCATCAGACGTGCGGCAGAGCTCCTGGCGGCTTGTCAGCACGCTCTGTTCGTGTGCCAGGTGCCCCCTGCAGGTACTCGCTGAGAGAGGCGATGCGGCCGTCGATGAGCACCGTGGGTTCATTGTGGCCTGCTTCTACTTCTCTCTCGGTCAGAACGCCTCCCCGGTTATTCCCTGACTCTCTGCCAACAGAACGCCGCGTATCGCTAAGGCCGATAACCCCTCGATAACCTCGTCGCTTTCCATCCTCATACCGCACGCGCCGCCAACGAGAAGTACCTGCCGGTATACCCTGTTGTTCTCCGTATCCGTATAGAGAAATCCCTTGTGACCTCTTAAACCGAGAAACAGCCCATGGATGTTTGATCGAACGGTAATGAAGTATTCCCTGCGGTTCTCGGTGACCCGATAGGTATGTGTCCCATCGGACGGATCAACCCCTTCGGATACAAGGGGATTCTCTTGTCTGGTTATGCTGATATGCACGGATGCGACTCTCCTTGAGGCCAAGGCATACTCCTTATTTCTTACCCACGGTCACTTCAACTAACTTGTCTCGGGTAAGATACGTTCGGGCCACACGGTTCACATCGTCTTTAGTGACCTTCTCGATGCGTGAAGGATATCCCTTGAAGAAGCCCGGTTTCATACCGTACATCGTATCGAAGCACATATTCGTGGCCATAGCCCCGTTTGACTGCATTCTAATATAATGGTTACCGATGAGATAGCTCTTACCATCTTCGATTTCCTTGTCGCTAAACCCGTTCCGAATGATGTTTCCAATCTCTTCCTCCGAGAGACGCTCCACGTCTTTCACGTGATCCGGATCGGTGCCTATATAGATACCCATGGCCGATACTTCGTATGCCTGCTGGTTGAAGAAGGTTACGGCGTATGCGTAAGGATTTTCCTCGCGCAGTACCCTGTGGATACGCCCGCCCATGCCTGAGAGGGTTGCGTCGAGCACTTCCACGGCGTAGCGGTCCTCGTCGATCAAGCCCGGGCCGGGAAAACCGAGAACCACGTGGGTCTGCATGATCTGTCTTTGAAGGGCCGCCCTTTGAGCGGACGCGCTATGACGGAGCTCTACTATCGTATTCGTTTCTCCCTTCCAATCTGTGAAATACTCTTCAACAAACCGGAAGAGCTCTTTCTTATCGAGATCGCCCGATACGGCCATGACCGCGTGTGATGGCGTGACAAACCGTTTGTAGAAAATGTTCAGTTCCTCGATCGTGACCCCCTCAACGTCGTTTTCCGCGCCCATGGGATCTTTGCTGTATGGATGGCCTTTATAAAACGCTTCGTTAAAACGAGTAAACGTGTACGCCACCGGGTCGTCGTCTCTCTGGCGAATCTCCGATAACGCTTCTTCCTTAACTTTGGTCAGCTCTTCCTGCCTCAAAACTGTTTCCGTGAGGATTTCTTTCACGAGAAGCATGACTTTGTCCGCATCTTTACTCAGAAACTTACCCGAGAGCCCGAAGAGATTCCTCCCGTTGTAAGGGCTTATGTCCCCGGCGAGAAAATCGATCTCAGCCGCGATGGCCGAGGCGTCCTTTTTGGCGGTGTCTTTGAGAAGCATTCTGGAGAGCAGGTTAAATATGCCATTCTTACCCGGAGGCTCCTCCTTGAGCCCGCCGACGAAGCCGATCCGGAAAGAAAAGCTCGGCGCAGCCTCATTTCTATTAACCACGCATTTAAGGCCGTTTCTTAACTCGAGCGCATGAGGGTTGCCTTCCTGTTTGGGTTTGAGCAAAACGATGCTGCGGTTCTTCTGCAGGAGGTAGTTCTCAAAAACCTTTTTTACATCGGCCTGGCTCACTCGATCTATGCGGTTTAAGAACTTATCGAGAAAATGGGCGTCGCCTGTTACGGTTTGAAAATTGCCGATCTGTCTGGCCTTACCCTGGACCGTTTCCTCGGAATAGACATACGATGCTCTGAGCATATTTTTCGCCTTTTCAAGCTCCCAGTCGGTGACGTGACCGGTCTTAATCTTCTCCAGTTCGTTATCGATCTCCCGTACGATCGGATCGTACTCTCCATCCTTGAATGTGGCATAGATGACGAGCAGTCCGCTCTCCCTGGGGCTGAATATATAGGTCGCTGTATTGGTGAGGATGCCCTTTTCTCGCTTGAGCGACTTATTGAGGCGTGAACTCTCGCCATCTCCGAGTATGGTGCCCAGCACCTCTATGGCTGCTGTGTCTTCGTGGCTTATGGAGGGGATGCGATATGAAAGAGCAAGATAACGCTCTCTCACGTCTTTTTCGATCACGCTCACGCGCGCGCCCTCTTGCGCAATCATGGTCTCAGTGAGAGAGAACCCGTGAGAGGCCCTTCTCTCGGTCCTTCCCAGCGTCCTTCCGATGATGGCCCTGGCACTCTCTTCATTAAAATCACCGACCACAACCACGGTCATGTTATCCGGTGTATAATGTTTCTTATAGTAACGGAGAATGGTCGGCCTGGTTATGCCCTCTACAGTGCCGGTGAACCCGATAATCGGCCTGCCATAGGGATGGCCCTTATAACTGACGGAGAATAATTCGTTAAAGAGTTTTCTCTGTGGATCGTCCTCGCCCATCTTGATCTCTTCGAGCACAACATTTCTCTCTTTCTCGATCTCTTCCTGTGGGAAGGCAGGGTTCATTACGGATTCAATGAGAAGACCCACGCCGTCTTCAAAGGCTTTGGCCGGGACAGTGATGTGATAGACCGTGTTGTCATATGACGTGAAGGCGTTCACCGCCCCTCCGAGAGATTCGATGCGCGCGGCAAAGGCATTTCCCTTCAGTTTCTTCGTTCCCTTGAAGATAAGGTGCTCGATAAAGTGGGTGATACCGGCAATCTTCTGATCTTCATATTTGCTGCCTACCTTCACCCAAACCTGGGCCGCTACAACCCCCGTATTCCTGCGTCGCTCAAGAATCGTTTCTAATCCGTTGTCAAAAAAGTTGATATTCATTGCACTTTAGGTCCTCGTTGACAAAAATGTACCCAACCGGAATGCAACCGATGATGAAAAGAGGCGAGAAAAAAGAAGATGCATTCTTACGGGGCATCCTGCGAGCCCAGGAATTTGACTATTTCATAGACCCCGCTTAAGCCCCTGTGAATGTTTTCTACCGAAATTCTTTCGTTCTTTCCATGCATTCGAAGGATCTCATCATCTGAAAGAGTAACAGGGAAAAATCCGTAGGCCGTTATACCCAGATCCCTGAAGTATCTCAAATCTGTTGCCCCCGTGGTAATATAAGGCAAAACCGCCAGGTCGTATCTTTCCGTGGTTTTTATAACCGCGCTCATGCCTCTGAAATATCGGTTGTCGTAACCCGAAGGTGTGGGCTCGCTGATCGACTCGTCCTCACGAACCACTCGTACATCCCTTCCGGCTAGCTTTTCTATCTTCCTGAAGAAACTTTCACGCTTCTGTATTGGCAAGAGTCTCGCATCGAAGTGTGCGGAAGATTGCGTCGGTATGACGTTAATCCTCTCGCCCCCTTTAAGTATCGTGGGCGTAACGGTGTTCTTAAGCTGGGCGTTGTAAAGAGGGACCGCTTCGAGCGCCTCTCTGAACCTTTTGTTCTTCAACGCTTCTTCGATACTTTTGAAGGTATACCCTTTCTTTTTTTCGCCTTTAAAAATGCCATGGAGGTAAGCCGATGAAACAGCCGTGGGCCTGATGGGCCACTCGTAGGAAATGATCCGCGCACAAGCCTTGATAATCTTCTCGTTAGCGCTATCTTTGTGAGGGACCGAACCGTGTCCACCTGTGCCCGTTGCCTTTAGCGCGAACCGGCTGAGCTTCTTCTCGGCCACCGAAACCTGGGCATGGGAAAAGCCCTGGCTCTCTTTGATAAAACCGCCTTCGCTCAACACAAAAGAGGCATTTCTGAGTTGAGGTACCTTCTTTAGCATATACTCGACCCCGTATTTTCCTCCCACCTCTTCATCACAGGTTGCAAGGAAGATTATATCCCTTTGCGGGGTCACGCCGCATTTACCATACTCGATAAAAGCGAGCAACTGGCAGACGGCCTGCGTCTTCATATCGATGGCGCCCCGTCCATAGACAAAACCATCCACGAGTTCCCCTCCGAAAGGATCGTGCTCCCACTCGTCTAGGCTCGCAGGCACCACGTCTATATGGCTCAAGAGTATGACGGGCTTACCCTTTCTTTTTCCCTCGATCCTCGCCATAATGTTGGCCCTGCCTGAAGAGGGCGAAAAAACTGTCGAGCCGATACCTTCTTTCTTGAGAATCGCCTCAAGAAAGAGCACCGCCTCTTCTTCATTGCCCGGCGGATTGGTCGTGTTGATCCGCAGGAATTGTCGCGTCAGTTGCACGATGTCGTGGTCATGGTTCATAGCAGATTCTGTTTTTACCTCCCGCTTTGGCTTTGTAGAGATTATCGTCGGCCGTTTTAATAAGCTCGTGCGCGCTTTTTCCATCTTCATAGGCGGCAATCCCTAAACTCACCGTAAGCCGTACGTCGCTTCCGGATGAGGAGAACGTTTCGGCTTCTATTGCCTTTCTCAGCCTCTCGCCCGCTACCAGCGCCTTTTCCACGTCTGTTTCCGGCAGGATCACGATGAATTCCTCTCCCCCGTATCTTCCCACCACATCAATCGTTCGGAGATTCTTGGCTATGAGTTGTGAAATCCTTTTCAAAACGTGATCGCCCGCGAGGTGGCCGTAAGAATCATTGATCTGTTTGAAGTTGTCCACGTCCAGCAGGATCATAGAGAACGACCCGCTATACCTTTTGGCCCTGTCTATTTCGGATTCGAGTTTTCCCATGGCATAGGCATGATTGAAGACCCCGGTCAGCCCGTCCCGCACGGAAAGTACCCTGATCTCTCTGAATAGACGAATCTTTTCGAGAGTCAGCGCGATGTGGGAACAGAACCTCTCGAAGATGAGTTCTTCCTGGACGTCGAAGGGCGTATCCCTGAATAACCCGGCGTATCCATATACATCCTTTGCGGTAGAGAGCTTTGTCACCACAGTGAACTGGTCTCCCGCTTGAGCATCGGGTGGTCTTTCCGTCTCATTCCTGGAACGGGATCTACGGTCATGAAGCCCTTGAGCTTCAGGGAACTCTCTCTGCAGAACCGAGGTGATGAAGCGGAGTTTTTCCCTGTATTCATTGGGATGAGGATACACCTGTATATCGAATGCACCGTCTTCAGCCAGAAGCACGCCAAAATATTCGAACTGCAAAAACGATTTTAGCAGGGATGAGACGTTTCGAAGCATATAAGAAGGGTCTTCCGTCTCCCCTATCATGTGTTGAAGGGTTTTTAGGAAATCGAGTTCCAGCAGGTTCGTCTTCTCTCTCTTGTACCTTTCCTCCACCTCGATGCTCAACTGCCTGGTTTTGATCGATTCCAGGTAATGGTCCATGGCGTTATTGACCGTATAATAGAGTTCTTCGAGGCTGGCAAACGGTTTGGTGAGCAGCGCATACGCACCGCCTCGTAACGAGTCAATCCTTTTCGATTCATCGGCGTACCCCGTCATCATAATAACGGGGATTCGTTGATCAATCTTCTTTATGCTTTTGAGCACCTCGTTGCCGGGAACACGGGGCATGAATATGTCGAGGAGGATGGCGTGAGGCTCTTTCTCCTTCAACATCTTTTCCAGGTCGGGCACGTGTTCGTATGCAAAGACCGTGAGCCCTGCCTGATTCAGATACTCTGACAGAACATTTCTCAGTGATTCATCGTCATCTATAACAATGAGCCGTTTTTCGCTATTCATTTTAGAGATCTAAGATATAGGTCCGTCTCGTCGCCCCGATGCCCGCCTTATACGGCAACGACTTCCTTGATATCCGGAATTTCTTGTTTCAGCTGTCTTTCCACGCCCATTTTCAGCGTCATCGCGCTCATGGGACAGCTTCCACAGGCGCCTTGCAGTTTGACCTTTACTATCCCATCAACTACATCAACAAGTTGGATATCCCCGCCATCTCTCTGCAGGAGTGGTCGAATCTTCTCGATAGCGGCCTGCACTTTTTCTTTCATGATCATCCTCCATACGGTTTTTTGAGCTCTTGCAAAAAATTGCGGTAGTTATGCATCTTCTTTGTTCGACGCCCGCACCACTCAGTTGCTTCACTTGACTTCTATCTTCACCTCTTTGGGCATGGTCTTCTGCGACTTAGGTACGGTTATTTCCAGGACCCCGTTCTTATACGTGGCCTTTGCTTTGTCCCCTATAACTTCCGTCGGGAGCTGTACTGTCCTCTGGAAGGTGCCTTGCACACGCTCTTTTCTGAAAAAATCCTCTTCCCTGACTTCCGTTTCTGCCTTGCGCTCGCCCTTGACGGTCAATCTGTCTTCCGTAATGGTAACGGAAAGGTCATTCGGATCCATGGCCGGGATGTCGAGCATCACGATGACGTCCTTTTTTGTTTCGCGGACATCAACAGGCGGTACGAAAGCGCCCTCTTTGAGCGATGGGAACCCGGTCCTTCCAAAAAAGTCCTCAAAAACCTTGTCCATTTCTGCCCTGAGCGTGGGAAAATTTGTCTCCCACAGGGTTTTCCATGGGGTAAGCGGCATAGATGCACCTCCGTTTACTTGATGAGACTATGCTTTAGGGTTTATCCAATACCCTCTTCCAAAAACTGACTATGCCCGATTGGTGAAATACGAGCTGAACAAGTTCCCATCGTTCTGCGCCCATTTCATTAAGCGCTTCCGACAGGTTATCGAGTTGTTCCAGCGTAACGTTGTGAACCTCGCAGGCCCCATCCGGCCTGCAGGCATAGACGACACTGTCCTGAGAATCGACTTCAATACCTCTCTCTTTCAAGTTCTGTGTAGTAAATATCTTTATCTTATATTCAAATTTCATGGACCTCGCCTTACACTGTTTTTGCCATCACTCATTCCGGTACAACAAATAGTAATGCACGAATGAAAGTTTTTAAACCCCTTCTATCAGACTTGTCAGGTCATATTAGACCTTCTTCGTCGTTTACAGCGAGAAATCTGCACTGCGGCATAGTCAGTGTAACCATGCAGAATTGGTGCAGATACACGTTAGGCATCTCATCTCGGAGGTGCGTTATCGAGCTTTCTTGCCAGCGTTTCATTGGCCTTAAGAATCTCTTGCGGATCCTTGCCGCTTATCTCCCAACTGTAACCTTTAGCGTCCTTCCTGAGCTTTATTTTCGTATCGCCCTTTATGGTCTTCTTAATCTCCTCAAGCTCTTTCTTGTATTGCGTTTCTGCCACGTCCGCTTCCGCCTTCTCACGCACGGGTGTAGTGAGTCCTTTATTGCAGGAAATGAAAGCAATGCATACGACCGCGCAGATAAAGAGGTTTTTCATATGGTCATATTATACCGCTAAGCTCGACCTTTTCAAGTCAATTCTTAGAAGATCGGAGAGGCTTTGCAATGGCCGCGTGAGCCTCATAGCTCAAACCCTCCCGATTAGTACTTTTGAAAATGTGTCGAATGCGTTATGCTAATGCAGAAGTCAAGGGCAACCCATGAAGACGCTTAAATCAGGCATCACTCCCGAGAAAGAAAAAGCTTTGTACGAAAGAATGGCCGCCCTCGGAATAAACGAATCGGACATCTTCGAACAATTTGTCCGCTCAAGCGGTCACGGCGGCCAGAAGGTCAACAAGACCTCCACGTGCGTTTACCTTAAGCACCTGCCCACCGGTATCGAAGTCAAATGCCAGGAAGAACGGTCTCAGGCGTTAAATCGTTTTCTCGCCCGAAGAATTCTCGTAAAAAAGATCGAAAACATGGTCCTCGGCAAGCTCTCTGAGGAACGCCAGCGAGTCGAAAAACTCAAGAGGCAAAAGAGAAAAAGGTCTAAGAGAGCCAAGGAAAAGATGCTCAGGCTTAAACATATCCACTCCGAGAAGAAAAAGAACCGTGTTCTTGGCGTCGATTCATGCGATTATCAGGATTAATTCTGATAATAATCGGACGCACCCCTAAAGCAATCTCACTTTTGGGCGATAATACGTCTATCAGCTATGAGCCTGCAAGAATCTTCGCGCGCAAAACCGTTTAAGAACTTCTTCACCTCTCTCATTGAGGCCCACCCTGACGCGTCCATGCACAGTATTGCCGTGCTTTTTACCGACGTGGTGGGTTCCACCAAATACTTCAAGACTCACGGTGATATCAGAGGGCGCGAGATGCTGCGAAAGCATCACACAATTGCCACTTCTATCGTCGAAGAATATGGAGGATCGCTCATCAAGGAAGTCGGCGACTCTGTTATGGTCTACTTTCCCGAGACGGGCAACGCCCTGAAGGCAGCCATCAAAATGCAGCATTCTTTCGGCGCATACAACAAGGA
>DATKMQ010000151.1 GCA_035541755.1 Syntrophorhabdaceae bacterium | reverse complement strand
TCAATATCGCTCTACTAATAAAGAGTGACTTTTTATGTAACAATTCGTGACATCTTGCGTCACAAAAATGCTAAAGAGCAATTATTGATGTAACAGAACGTAACACTTGAATAAAATCGGTGGGTTAGAAATTATTTCTTTACTAGCCAATTAATAGAGCCGTCGGGTCGATACGAGCACTCTCTTCCTGTATCGATATAGTCATCAAGGTGTGATCTGAATTTTTCAAGACCCGCTTTTGATATAGCTTCTTTGGCTCGGCCGATCGCTCGCAAGACACTGGTTCTTATGTTTGTGGCTTCCTTGTTATCGTCGGCTTGTTGAATGTTTTGGGCACGAATGAACTTGTTATACTCTTCCCGAGCTTCCTTAATTTCCAGGGGGTCTCCATCGTGCATTGCTTCTTGTAACTCGGCCAGAAGCTGCTCGCCCTTAGCCTTCTCTTTCTCTCTTGCATTTCTTGAGAACTCTGATTCGGCTTGAGAAATCTTCCTGTGAAGACTGTTGGTGACACTCATACTTTCGGCTTCTAGTTGCTCATTACTCATATTGTCGTAAATCGTTGCTCTTTCATCTATGGTGGGTCCCTTTGCTATATGGACAAGCTGCATAACGGGAATGTACTGATTTGGATTACCCAACAATTCTGCAATATATCGCATGCCAACACTGTTTTTAATACCCTCGGCTTCTTCATCCTCAAAATGTATATACCAGTAATCATTCTTGAGAATAAATTGATATTTCTCCTCACTTCCGTCTTCATCGTTACCTGCATGTTCTTCTTCTTGTGTTTGCGTGGCGACGCACTTACTTAATTCGCCACAATTCTTGAGTTCGGGATGCTGTTCTTCGAAGGCTTCTAACTCTGACAATTTGAAAAATATGTTTTTCTCCGTCCATACAATCGTCTTGGTTACACGGGCTGGTGGATAGAGATCGGGATACCGATCGCTTATGTAGGTAGATTGATAGTCTTCCTCTGTTCTTTTGAAATCTCGTACGGATTTAAAATGTAATCTCTCACGTTTGTAGCTATATGCCGGAAGGTCGTCATCCACGATCCAACTCTGAAGAGTCATGAAGTTCATCCCCCACCGTGCCATTACGGCATCTCCTCTCAACCATCTTTCCATACTCCACCCTTCTCGGTAAATTTTCCGTATTTAACCGTTAAAACTAACAAGGGAAGGAGTACCCCCCCCCCCCATTTGGCTGGCCCTGACTATTCTCTTAAACCCTTATTTGTTTATGCTCGCATTATAAGCTATATCCATGTTCGTGCATATCGCGCAGCCTCACTCCCAGTGCAAACTGGGGCCATGTACTTTTTTTCGATCTGACGACCTCATCCTCTCAAATCGTCCAGGAACTCCGACGGAGTGTTCCCACTTGTCACGAGGAGATAGTCCCTTGCACGGGTGCAGGCAACGTAAAGCAGGTGTCGCTCTGTGTTATAAACTTCTTCCAAGTCGGCATCGTCAGCCACCGTTTCGATTCTTTCCTGCAAAGGTATAGTCTCATCGTCACAGGCCATAACGACAACAGCACGGAATTCCAGCCCCTTGGCAAGGTGCCTTCACTATGCCGATTCGACGGAAATTGAAGATTACGGATAGAATGTAACATTAGTGTTCTTCCCATATGGCTTGTAAAAGGCTGTATGAGAAATGACACAGCCCTTTACAAGCCCAGGTTGATGCAGTTCTTGCGGTGCCCTTAGTCTAATCAAATGCCATTTCAGTTTTCCATACCTTCCATACGTTACCAACCAGGTCTGGCCCTGGTTTGAGGGTCATCTTGCCCGGTTTCCAGCCGGATGGAGTTGCTTCTGTTCCTTTTGAGTCCCTTACCAGCTGAAAGGCTTGAACTTGCCGCAATGATTCACCGACGCTTCTTCCCACCGGCGGCGTGAGAACCTCATATCCCTGGATAATCCCATCCGGATCGATAATGAATCTCCCGCGGGTTTCTACGCCAGCGTCCTCATCATACACACCGTAGACCTTTCCCACTCTTCCACCAGCATCGGAGAGCATGGAAAAGGGAATACCTCCTTTTACCATTTTAGCCAGTTCATTATCATTCCACATCTTATGTACGAACATACTGTCGATACTCATGGACAATATCTCTACCCCAAGTTTCTGAAATTCACTATATTTTTCAGCAACTGCTGAAAGTTCCGTTGCTCAGACAAACGTGAAATCACCCGGGTAGAAGCACAAAATCACCCATTTCCCAAGGTATTCTGACAGTGTTACGTTGATGAATTTGCCTTTCTGGTAGCCGGGTGCCGTAAAATCAGGTGCTTTCCTGCCAACTTGTATCATACGCGGGGCCTCCTTTTCTTTGTTATTGGTTTCAACGGGTTGAATAGGAACTGTCTCTCCCACGGGACCGCCGGTTGGTCGAGCACATCCAGCCTTAATTTCTTCTGCCATAGGTCCTCCTTCCTTTGGGTTATTTAGCTTTCTCCATCTATCCGCACATCATTTAATATGACGTCGCTCCCTCAGCAGCCATGAAGAACTTCACGTTATGATCAAGAGAGGTCGAAACGGTCAAGGTTCATTACTTTGTTCCACACCGCCACAAAGTCATTCACGAACTTCTCCCGGGAGTCCTCACATGCGTAAACCTCGGCCAGGGCTCTGAGTTGGGAGTTCGAACCGAAGATCAAATCCACACGTGTGCCGGTCCACTTCAGTGCGCCGCTTACGCGATCACGACCCTCGAACAGATTATCGTCTTCCGAGGTTGCCTTCCACGTCGTGCTCATGTCGAGTAAATTCACAAAGAAGTCATTGGTAAGCGCCTCCGGCCGCCCGGTAAAGACGCCGTGCTGAGACTCTCCGAAGTTGGTTTTGAGCACACGCATGCCGCCCACGAGAACCGTCATCTCGGGCGCGGTCAATGTGAGAAGCTGTGCGCGATCAACGAGCAGTTCCTCTGGTCTTACTGCATATTTAGCTTTTAAATAGTTGCGGAATCCATCTGCGGCTGGCTCAAGTACAGCGAACGACTTCTCATCGGTTTGCTCCTGCGAGGCGTCCATACGTCCCGGCGTGAAGGGAACCGTCACCTCGTGACCGGCATTCTTCGCAGCTTGCTCCACGCCTGCGCAACCGGCGAGCACAATGAGGTCAGCGAGTGATATCTTTTTACCGCCTAAGGCTGCGCTGTTAAAGGCGCTCTGGATGCCCTGTAACGTTTTGAGCACGTTCGCAAGCCGGGTCGGCTCATTGACTTCCCAGTCCTTTTGCGGCGCCAGGCGAATGCGGGCGCCGTTAGCGCCACCCCGCTTGTCGGAGCCACGGAATGTAGACGCCGATGCCCAGGCGGTCGAAACCAACTCCGACACAGAGAGGCCGGAAGTGAGGATTTTAGCCTTGAGGGCGGCGATGTCTTCTCCAACAATCAGTTTGTGATCGACTGCAGGGATGGGGTCTTGCCAGATGAGCTCTTCTAAAGGAACCTCGGGCCCGAGATAACGCGCTCGCGGGCCCATGTCGCGGTGGGTCAGCTTGAACCACGCCCGGGCGAATGCATCCGCGAGTTGATCCGGGTGCTCATAGAAGCGTCTCGAGATCTTTTCGTAGACGGGGTCAAAGCGCAGAGAGAGGTCTGTGGTCAGCATGGACGGCGCGTGACGTTTTGACGGGTCGTGCGGATCAGGAACGGTACCGGCGCCTGCGTCACCCTTGGGCTTCCACTGGTACGCACCGGCCGGACTCTTGGTCAGTTCCCATTCGAAGCTGAATAAGATTCGGAAGAAGTTGTTGCTCCACTTGGTAGGTGTGTTGGTCCAGATCACTTCCGGGCCTCCGGTAATTGCATCGTTACCCTTGCCCGTGCCAAAGGCGCTCTTCCATCCCAGACCCTGTTCTTCGATGGGGGCGGCTTCCGGCTCCGGCCCCACCAGTGACTTATCACCCGCTCCGTGGGTCTTACCGAACGTATGCCCGCCCGCGATCAGCGCCACGGTCTCTTCGTCGTTCATAGCCATGCGACCGAAGCTCTCGCGGATATCTTGAGCCGCAGCGATCGGATCAGGGTTACCGTTCGGCCCTTCAGGATTCACGTAGATAAGGCCCATCTGAACGGCGGCGAGGGGATTCTCGAGTTCCCTCTCACCCGTGTAGCGCTTGTCATCAAGCCACTCGCTCTCGGAACCCCAGTATATATCCTTTTCCGGTTCCCAGACGTCCTCGCGCCCGCCGGCGAAGCCGAAGGTCTTGAAGCCCATAGATTCCAGGGCCACGTTACCGGCGAGGATCATGAGATCTGCCCAGGAAATTTTGCGGCCATACTTCTTTTTGATCGGCCAGAGCAATCGACGCGCCTTGTCGAGGTTCGCATTGTCGGGCCAGCTGTTGAGCGGGGCCAAGCGCTGGCTGCCTCTGCCCGCACCGCCGCGGCCGTCGCCCACTCGGTAGGTGCCGGCGCTATGCCACGCCATGCGGATGAACAAGGGTCCATAGTGACCGAAATCCGCGGGCCACCAGTCCTGCGAGCTCATCATCAGTTCACTCAAGTCCTTCTTTACGGCCTTCAAGTCAAGGCTCTTGAACTCTTTGGCATAGTTGAATCCTTCGCCCATGGGATTTGACTTGTAGGAGTGCTGGTGCAAGATATCGAGCCTCAATTGGTTCGGCCACCAGTCTCTGTTTGTCGTGCCGCCCCCTGCAGTTTGTTCGTAAACTCTGTCTGGTTTTTTGTCGTCCATGGTATTTACTCCTTTGGTTTTGCGAATTGTTGAAGAGCGCTGCTATGAACCAAATTCTTTCGCTGCCTGTGTAACTAACGATTGGCCATACACCAGTTGGCAAATGCCTGCACCCCTGTTTAAGCTTCAGTAATTCTCTGCCATCAGTTCGTAGTAATCGCGCGGATGCGCACAGGCCGGGCATTCTACAGGCGCCACGGTGCCCTCATGGACATATCCGCAGTTTCTGCACCTCCACTTCTTCGGGGTATCTCTCTTGAAGACCCTGTCCTTTTTGATGTTCTCGAGAAGGGCGAGGTACCTATTTTCGTGTCCCGTTTCCGCGATGGCAATCATTCTGAAAACCTTTGCAATCTCCGGGAAACCCTCTTTCTCAGCCACTTCGGCAAAGTCTGGATACAAGGTGCCCCACTCCATATGCTCGCCGGCAGCCGCGGCCTCTAAGTTCTCTGACGTGGTACCCACGACTCCGGCGGGAAACGTGGCCGCTATCTCCAGTTCGCCTCCCGGGAGAAACGAGAAGAACCGCTTCGCATGTTCCTTCTCGTTGTCGGCTGTGTCCGCGAAAACCCATGAAATCTGCTCGTATCCCTCTTTCTTCGCTTGAGATGAGAAATAGGTATACCTGTTCCTCGCTTGCGATTCACCGGCAAAGGCCTGTAATAAATTTTTTTCTGTCTGAGATCCCTTTAGTGTTGCCATGCCACGCCTCCGTGTAGTAAGTTCTCTATCAGTTCTGTCTCTTTTTCAGGCACTTCTTGCAGTAGCCATAATACTCCAGCCTTGTGTCCTTGACTGAAAAACCGGTATTCTTCTCCACGTCAGCCCGGTTTGCCGGGGAGGAGACTTTGTAGTCGAGTATCTTTCCGCACCCTTCGCAGATCAGGTTGACATGTTCGTCGAGGGTCGTTTCGTACCGGTTCTCCTTGGGGTCGAACTGGAGCGTCTTGATAATGCCATGGGCAGAGAACTCGTTGAGTGTCGCGTAGGTAGTTGAGAGCGATAGGCTTTTTCGTATCTTCTTCGCTTCCCGATACACGGCAGCCGCGTTGGGGTGAATGTCCCGCAGTGCGACGAGTACATCGATGATAGCCAACCTCTGGGGCGTCACCTTCAGTCCATGCTCTTTTAACTGTGCTATTACCGATTCTTTCACCATTGATCAATCAGGAACTAATCCTGACTGTATATATATCACTCTCTTGAAATTTGTCAAGGGGGTTGTTGATTTGAATGATTCCCCGCCTGTAGTATATTTACCGCCCCATAAAATAAAAGACCAATATAATCACGGAGGCGCACATGCAATAGATGCCAAAGTAATGCCACTTTCCCCGGTCAAGCCAGCCGGTAAGCCACCGGAGTGCAAAAAGTCCAGCGAGGAAACTAAAGACAAGGCCGAGCAAGCTGGGCAAGAAGAGTTTCATCATGGATGGGGTACCTGTCACCAGCGTCTGATGTGATACGATCAATCGCATTGTTTCCCGGGCCACCACAGGAGGGGTCAGGATAACCGCCAAAGCGAAACTGAATTCTTCTACCGGCCGCTTCGATGCCCCGGTCAACAATCCCACGGAAATAGTCGCACCCGACCGCGAGAACCCCCTAAACGGCAGGCAGAGACCCTGTATGATCCCCATCCAGATTGCTTGCCTTCTCGAGACCATGGTTTGGCCACGATCTTTGGCCTCATCGTATCTGAGTCCGGACCAGATGATCATAACCCCGGCCGCTGCAAGCGCCACGGCAATGAGAACGATGTTCCCGAAGAGAAGCTCGATGTCAGCCTTGGGAGCGTTATGGAATACATACCGTTCAATAACTGTCTTGATAATTATTCCAACTACACCCGTCAGAACGGTCGCGAGTGCGAGGAGTTTTATCCAGGGCCACGATTTCTCCCAAGAGGAAAGATAGGCGTGCGTCCAAGGCCTCCAGAAGTAAACAATTACCGCAAACATGGTGCCCGTATGGAGCATCACGAGGAGCATGGTCATTTCGGGGGTCGTGGGGTCAA
>DATKMQ010000150.1 GCA_035541755.1 Syntrophorhabdaceae bacterium | reverse complement strand
AGGTTTTGTACGGTCACCCGGGGTCATCGCGAAAAGTTTTTTCTAAAGTTTGCCGGCTATTGTGCGATAATATCACGGGGTATCTGTACCGTCTTCCATCTCTCAGGATATGATGGAGGAAACGAGGGGTTTTGTGCGCATACCGTGACTTTCTCAGGTCAAGCGCGTGCACATGGATAGGTGTGTCGGTATGAGGTCCCATCCCGAGGAGGGTGAGATGCGAGATCTGTCCAAAACGGTTCAAGAGTTACTTGAAGAGAATGCCTCTCTAAGACGGCAAATAAGAGAACTTGAGCAATCTAAAGAAATGTGGGCACGCACCGAAGAGGCGCTGAGACAGAGTGAACAGCGCTATCGTACCTTCATCGATTCAACGAAAGATATGGTATTTCTCAAGGACGAAAACCTCCGGTATATTCTTGTGAATAAAGAACTGGCCGCTTTCTTTGGAAAGACGGAACGCGAGATCATAGGTAAGACCGATTTTGATCTTATGCCTGAACAAGGAGCGGTTAGCTGCAGGCAGACGGATATGGAGGCCGTCAGTTCTGCGTCTATCGTGACCTCGGAAGAAATAACCGGTGGCAAAAGTTACGAAACGGTCAAATTCCCGGTAAGGTTAAACTTCGATAGAACAGGGGTGGGCGGATTTGTCAGGGACATTACCACCCGCAAGGAAGTAGAAACAAAAGTAATCGAATCGCAGGGGTCTCTCAATGCCATTTTGACGGCTTCCCCCATAGGGATCGGCAGGGTGATAAACGGCGCCGTCGATTGGGTGAATGACTCCTTGTGCCGGATGTCAGGCTATAACCGTGAAGAGTTGGAAGGAAAGAACGCCAAACTTTTCTTTGAGAGCGATGCGGCGTATGCCAGAGCAGGGAGCACTCTCTTTGAGGGAGGCCAGGCCGAAACGAGATTGAAGAGAAAGGATGGTACGGTACGCCACGTCCTCTTGCAGGTCTCCCCTATGGGCAATCTTTCTTATATCTTTACCGTTATCGATGTAACAGCGCAAAAGCAGACCGAAAAGGACTTGAGAAAGAGCGAAGTGCTCTATCGCACGCTGGTAGAAACATCGTCAGAGATCCTCATGCTCGGGGACGTGAGCCGCAACCGCAGGTACGTGTCACCCAACGTTACTAAGATTCTTGGGTATTCAGTTGAAGAGTTCCTTACAGGGGACCGGGCGGATTTCACACATCCCGATTCGTTGCCCACCGCCGAGTCAGCCCGTTCCTGGGCCCTTGACCATCCGGGCGAAACGGTAACCTTTGAGACGAAGAACCGCCATAAGGACGGCAGTTGGAGGTGGTTTGAAGCCACGCTCCGCAACATGCTCGAAGAGTCGAACGTGAACGCCATGGTAGTAAACCTCCACGACATCACTGAGCGCAAGAGGTCGGAAGAATATCTGCGTATGAGCCAGCTTCAGCTGTTGGAGGCGATGGACCTTGCGCACATCGTGTACTGGGAGTTTGACCCCGCGACTGATACATTCGTCTTTAACGACCCGTTTTATGCGTTTTACGCGACCACGGCCGAGCGGGAAGGGGGATATCGCATGACAAGGGAAGAGTATGCGAACCGGTTCATACATCCCGGCGATCTCGAGAGCTTCTATAGGGCGGTCAGAGAGAACGTCACGCAATCCGGCCCCGAATTGCTTCCCGATGTCGAAAAGCGCATTGTTCGTCGCGACGGAGAGGTGCGTTACGTGCTGACAAGGGCGAGGAAGGTCAAGGATAATTTGGGCCGTATCGTCAAAAGATATGGCGCAAACCAGGATATCACGGATCGTAAGCAGGCGGAAGAAGAACGGGAGAGACTGATTGTTGAACTGAAGAATGCGGCCTCACAGGTGCAAACCCTGTCCGGCCTGCTCCCCATCTGCTCATCTTGCAAGAAGATATGCAACGATAAAGGAAATTGGGAACAAATGGAGGTGTACATCAAGAACCGGTCGCAGGCTGATTTTTCCCACGGTATATGCCCTGAGTGCATGGCGAGGCTCTATCCTGATTGCACGACAGAAGGAACGGGCGAGTAGTGGAGCTGCCTTCACCCACCACGATTTGGTAGTGTCCTCAAATTAGGACGCTATTCACGATTTTCTGTTGATCTTGTAAGCAATAATTTAGTAAACTCCATTTCTGATATGGTCTTAACCCCGATAGATTCTGCCCGCGTGACCCGTCCCTAACATGCGCCGTTACCTCGTTTTCGTGAGTGCTGCCCTGGGTCTTCTGATGTATTCGATTGATAGCACGGCAGTCGCGGTTGCTTTCCCCAACTTCATGCGGGAATTCAACGCCAATGTACTCTGGGCCGCGTGGACTATTTCGATTTACTACATCGGAACCACCACCGCCATGCCGCTCGCGGGAAATCTGAGCGATATGTTCGGCCGCAAGAAGGTCTTTTTGATATCCCTCATACTTTTCACCGTAGGTTCGCTGGCCTGCGGTTTCGCGCCCAACATGTATACATTGATCGTCTTCAGGTTCTTCCAGGGCATCGGAGGAGCAAGCTTTCTTCCCACAGCGTCCGGGATTGTGGCCGATCACTTTCCGGAGAATAGAGAAAGGGCCATCGGCCTTTTCACGAGCATATTCCCCATAGGGGGGATTATCGGGCCAAACCTGGGCGGATGGATCGTGAGCCGATTTTCCTGGCGGTATATCTTCTATATCAATCTTCCGGTGGGTATCTGCCTCACAGCCTTAATCCTCGTGCTGCTTCGTGATACCCGGGTTTCTTCTCGACCCCGCGTGGACTTCAAAGGCGCCCTGTTAATGAGTGGCACCGTTCTTTTTTTGATGTTCGGGTTAAACATCGTGGCTGAGAACTTCTCTGTCCGTTCCCTTCTCTACACTGCGGGATTTTTATGCTTAAGTTTCATCCTGTTTCTATTGTTCTTCCGTCAGGAAAGAAGAGAGATCAACCCGATACTGGACCTTAGCCTGCTCAGATCCAAGCCCTTTCTCGCTGCCAACCTGCTCAACATGATCATCGGGGCCGCCGGTTTTGGAATCTTCTCCTTCGTGCCGCTTTTGGCCACCTCGGTCTACAAGCTGTCGACACTGATGAGCGGGATGATACTCACACCCCGCTCCATAGGAACTATTTCCTCTTCCGCGGTTACAAGTTTTCTGCTCAAACGGTGCGGATACCGTGTGCCCATGATAGTGGGGTTGACCATTATCTCCCTCACAACGATCATCCTCGGGCAAGGCCAGTTATGGGGTGCAGTGGCCGTCCGGATAGGGAGCGCAGAGGTACTCTCCATCCTTATACTGATTACGGGAGTGGGTATGGGGATTGCGTTTCCGGCTGCCAACAATGCGTGCATAGAGCTCATGCCGGAGAAAGTAGCCAGCATCGTCGGACTTCGGGGTATGTTCAGAACCGTTGGGGGCGCATTGGGCATTTCTATCATTACCCTCATTTTGCATTCGAGCGTGAGCCCGAGCACAGGTTTCAAGATTACCTTCAGCATCTTCGGTTTTGGACTTCTCTCATCTATCCCTCTGGTCATGCTCATGCCCACGGGAAAAAAAGGCTGGGGAGGGGCATAGGGCGTCCCTTAAGAAGTGTCGCAATTTGCCGAAAATACATCAAGATGAGCGCTCGCTTAGAGCATGGGCGGCGTTCTCAAAGCAATTTACAAGGAGCAAACCAATGAAAACCTGGCTCGGCAACTTAAAGCTCACAAAGAAGCTACTCGTGGCACCTTTCACCGCGGCCCTGTTTGTTGTAATCTTCGGAGTTGTTACCTATGTGGGATTCTACAAACAGAGGGGGGCAATGGATGACATCGTGAATAAGCGCTTTGGTTACTACCAATCCGCGTCAGATTTCTCCATAAAGCTTAATCAGCTGCAGTCAAAGCTCTATAAGCTTCAAGGGGCTGTGGCCGCTAACCTTCCGAGGTCCAAGATAGAGTACCTTGCACAGCAACAAACCGCTTCAATCAAAGATCTTTCGGATGCCCTGCAACAGTTGCGCAAGTCGCCCGGTTTGACCAAGGATGAGCAGACAATCTTTCAGGAGATGCTCGATCTCATGTCAAAATTTGAGGGACTTGCTCAGGATATCTCCAAGGAGGGCGCGGACAGCAACGCCTATGTTACCTTTGCCGACAGTCTGTCGGGAAGCATCAGCGAATGCGTCGACAGACTCATCAGTCTCGAAAAGAAACTCAGCAAGGATCAATATGACTCCTCGGCAAAAACTTTCAAACTGGGTCTTATGGTTTCGGTCGGGGTGTTCCTCGCAGCTATTCTCCTCCCCTTGATCATCAGTCTGACTATGCGATCTCTCATACTCTTTCCCATAAAGCAAACAGTGGATGTGATCCGGCGAGTGGCCCGAGGAGATCTGACCGGACGGATACCGGTCAGCACTTCCGACGAGATCGGTCAGATGGCAAACGACTTTAACCTCCTGGCGGAGACGCTCCACGACGCCATTAAACACGTGGCCAAGAGTAGCAACGACGTCTCCTCTGCTGCAAACATGCTTGACAGCGCGACCGAACATATGGCTGCTGGAGTGGAAGAGGCCGCCATGCAGGTGAACTCTGTGGCGGCTGCGAGTGAAGAAATGAGCAAGACCTCGTCCGAAATAGCCCAAAATTGCGTGATGGCGGCAAAGAGCTCGGAGCGGGCAAATGAGTCGGCAAGCACCGGAGAGGCCATCATACGGCAGACCATCGAGGTTATGAACCGCATTAATGAGAAGGTTAAGGATTCGGCTCAAATTATCAAGAACCTGGGGCAGAGATCGGACCAGATCGGTGAAATTGTGGGCCTCATCAACGATGTGGCGGATCAGACGAATCTGCTTGCTTTAAATGCTGCCATAGAAGCGGCGCGAGCCGGAGAACACGGAAGAGGTTTTGCGGTGGTGGCTGACGAGGTCAGAAAACTGGCGGAGAGAACGAGCGACGCCACAAAGGAGATCCGTGAGACCATCCAATCAATGCAGTCGGAAACTAAGAAGGCCGTTGTATCCATGGAAGAGGGTGTAAGCGATGTGGGTCAGGGCTCGGCCGAGGCGATCAAATCGGGCAATGCCTTGAAAGATATCCTCGACCAGATCAACAAAGTGACCGCCGAAATCAACCAGATAGCCGTGGCCTCAGAACAGGAAACGGCCACGACAAATGAGATAGCCTCCAGCATCCAGCAGATCTCTGTGGTTATGCAGGAGACGGCAAAGAGGATCCAGCAAAATGCCGAGGCATCGGCCAAGCTGGCCGATCTGTCGAAGAACATGAATGAAATGGTGGGGAGGTTCAGCCTCTAGGTCCGTCAGGGGTATGCTCAAAACCGATGCCCGCACACAATGATGGCGCATCACCTCAAACTTTTATAAGGGTGTATGCACGCTCGCCCAGGCCCAGCGTGGCAGCGTGGTTAAGCTGTATGCTCCAGTCTATGGCGGGATAAAGGGCTCTCCATTTGTCCTCGCCTTTTCCCAGACGGCGCTTGAGCGCCGTATCAGGCAGCGATTCCTCGTTGTTTACGAGGTCGCACGCAGCCTGATCGATGGCCACGGGATCGTCCGAGGCAAGGATACCAATGTCCGGCACTATGGGGGTGTCGTTACTCGGGTAACAATCGCAGGCCGGGCTCACCTGCAGAACGAAATTCAGGTAGACCGCTTTCTTTTCTTTGCCACGCAGCGCACCGGAGGCGTATTCGGCCATTTTTTTCTGAAAGGCATCGGGAGCTTCATCCCATCGGGTTTCAATCGCATTAAAAGGGCATATAAGAAGACACTCGCCGCAGCCTATGCATTTCTTTTCGTAAATTGAAGCCTTTTTGTTCACGAGCGATATGGCCTGGGCGGGACATGAGCCAAAACAGACCTTGCAACCCTTGCAGGTTTCCCGGTTCACCTGGGGTGCAAGGGAACTATGCTGCACGAGTTTGCCTTTTCTCGTGGCGCAGCCCATGCCGATATTTTTGAGTGTGCCCCCGAAGCCGGAAAGTTCATGGGCCTTGAAGTGTGTCACGACCACCATTGCGTCTGCTTCGGCGATCTCCTTTGCCACGCTCACCTCCTTTAACACTTCGGCCTCGACGGCTACCCTGGTTTCGCTTGCTCCGCGCAATCCGTCCGCAATGATGACCGGACATTGCACGCAGGCGTAGTCGAAGCCGTTCTTGACGGCCGTTTGAAGGTGGTTTACCGCGTCGCTGCGCGAACCCGTATACAGGGTGTTTGTGTCGGTCAGAAAAGGCTTGGCATTAAGTGCTTTGATCTGGCTAACGATTGTTGCTAAAAACACGGGTCTTAGATATGCGACATTTCCATACTCACCGAAATGCAGCTTGACTGCCACAATGTCGTTCTTTTTTATCTTTGTATTCAGCTTGACCCGATTCAAGAGATCCTCGATTTTATTCAACACATTTCTTTTGGGCGTGGTTCTGAGATCGGTGAAATAAACTCTGGACATGGTCTCTCCTTTTTTATTTGAATTACGGGAAAATTATGTTAGAAGTAATGCGGTTTTGTCAACTAAAAGTATCAGGAGGTTAATTCGGATGAGCCTATCAGAAAAACATATGATGATACAGAAGATTGCGGAAAAGATAGCCAAAGAAAAAGTGGCTCCGAGGGCGAAAGAGATCGACGCCACAGGAACCTTTCCCTGGGACATTGTGGATGTATACAAGAAGCAAGGTTTTTTGTATCTAATGCTCCCCGAGCTTTTTGGAGGCCTCGAGGGCGATATTACTTCCCTATGCCTGGTAATCGAAGAAATCGCCAAGGCCTCTGGATCCGCATCGTTAATCTGTCTTGCCCACAACGTGGGGCTTATGCCTGTGATGATCGCGGCCGACAATGAGCAGAAAGAGGATGTATTCGGCAAGGTGACGCGCTCGGACGCCAACTATCTCGCCGCGTTCTGCCTCACCGAGCCCGAGGCCGGCTCCGACCCTGCCCGTATGACCACGACCTTTACCAAGGACGGCGACAATTATTATCTTAACGGCAGAAAATCGATGATCACAAATGGGGCGAGCGCACAGATATATTCGGTGTTTGCCACAAGCGATCCAGCGCTCAGGCACCGGGGCATTACCGCTTTTTTTGTTGAAAGGGACTATCCCGGGGTGATCATAGGCAAGAATGAAGAGAAGATGGGTATGATCGGTTCGGATCTCACCGAGGTCACCTTCGATAACGTGAAGCTCACAAAGCACAACCTGCTGGGACAGGAAGGTCAGGGGTGGAGTGTAGCCATGGCCACGCTCAACCTCTCGCGGCCCGCTGTGGGGGCGCAGGCGTTGGGAATTGCCCAGGGCGCCTTCGACTTCGCTGTGGAGTACGCCTGGAACAGGGTGCAGTTCGGGCAGAAACTTTGTGATCATGAGGGCATACAGTTGATGGTAGGAGAGATGGCCATTGACCTTGAGGCGGCCCGGGCTCTCGTGTATAACGCGGCGCGGCTTCTTGATGAAGCCAAGGTACATGAGAGGGACAAAATGCGCGCTATAGCCGCCGACAGGGCCTCGGCCATCGCCAAGGTTTTTTCTGCCAATGCGGCCATGAAGGTCACCACCGACGCCGTGCAGATACTGGGAAGTTACGGCTATACCAAGGAATATCCTCTCGAACGGATGATGCGTGACGCCAAAGCCACGCAAATCTACGAGGGCGCGAACCAGATCGCGAGTATGCTCATAGCCAAGTCGGTATTCAGGAAGTTCAGGGGATAGTAACTCTCCGGAAAGTGAACGGGGGTTTGTTTACAGCCGGGAGAATATATGCTACCGGGCGAGCGTGTGCCGGGAATTTCTGCTCATTGGTTTGCCTGCCGCCCTCGTGTTTTGATGATACCCCCTCCGATCACGCGGTCCCCATGGTAGAGCACCACGGACTGGCCGGGTGTGACTGAAGATATGGGAGTTGCAAATTGTACCCGCAATGAATCTCCCTCCATCTCATAGGTGCAGGCCTCTGCCTTCTGGCGGTATCTGACTTTTCCGCTTACATTCAGCGAAGCATGGGAAAACATATTTACTTTTGATGCCGTAAGGCTCGTACACAAAAGTTCCTCTTTGCCGCCAACGATGATCAGATTCTCGTCAGGTATGATATCGACCACGTAAAGGGGCGTTCCGTACGGGATATTTATTCCCTTCCTTTGCCCGATGGTGTAGAAATAGAGGCCCCGGTGATTGCCGAGGAACGTACCATCCGTATGATAGATTGGTCCGGCCCTGGGTGCGATGTGCCGGGAGAGAAAGTCTCCGTAATCGTTGTCAGGAATGAAACAGATATCCTGGCTTTCCTCGATCATGTGAATATTCCACGACAGGTTTCTTGCACGCTCACGCAGGTCTTTCTTGGTGTATGGGCCGAGCGGAAAGAGCGTGTTCTTCAAAATGCTTTTGTCTACGGAGTAGAGAAAATATGATTGATCTTTATAGCCGTCGGCGCCTTTCTTCAAGCAATAGTCCCCATCTATCTCTTCAATGATGGCGTAATGCCCGGTGGCGAGCTTGTCGGCGCCCATGGAAAAGGCTTTTTTTGCGAAAGAGGAGAACTTGACAGACCTGTTGCACAGAATGCATGGATTTGGCGTATTGCCGGATTTATATTCATCTATGAAGGGGTGAATCACATGGGTTTCGAATTCCTGGCTCAAGTCCAGGACATAATGGGGGATCGAAAGATAGCGGGCTACCCCCTGCGCTCGGGCTACCGCGTGGTTGGAGTGAGAGCAGTAAAGGGATTCGATGAGCGGGGCGTGTTTTCCAAGAAGCTCGAAAGTCACGCCTACCACATTGTATCCTTTCTCTTTGAGAAGATATGCGGCAAAGGAGCTGTCAAAGCCACCGCTCATTGCCACAAAAACTGTTTCCATTGGGAGATGATACCATAAGGCCGAATCGAATTGAAAGTTACGCGGGATTGTAGTATTATCAGACCAGGAGGCATCATGAGCAGAAAAACTAAGGTATTCTTAAGTCTTTTTTTTGTCACTGTATTTATTTTCGGATTTCTTCTGGGGGCCCAGGGGAAGAAAGCGGCGGTAAGCTCCGACGATAAGGAAATATATGAGTATCTGAAGACGTTCTCCGACGTGATAGACCTCGTGAAAAAGAACTATGTTGATGAGGTCAAGGACAAGGATCTTATCTATTCCGCCATCAAAGGTGTGCTTGAGTCTCTGGATCCTCATTCTTCTTTTCTGCCACCCGACATGTACAAGGAAATGCAAACCGACACTAAGGGGGAGTTCGGCGGTATAGGTATCGAGATATCGATTAAAGACGGTTTCCCCATAGTGGTTACGCCTATCGAAGATACGCCTGCATTTAAAGCGGGGATCAAGGCCGGGGACCATATCATCAAGATCGACGGGAAACCCGCTAAGGACATGAACCTTGTTGATGTGGTCAAGATGATCCGCGGCCAAAAAGGCAAGGCGGTGCTCTTGACCATCGTGAGGGACGGGGTCCTCGGCATGAAGGATTACAGCGTGGTGAGAGATATTGTCCAGGTGAAAAGTGTCAAATTCAGGATGCTTGATGACGACTACGGGTACGTGAGAATTGTCCAGTTCCAGGAGAAGACTTCTAGAGACCTGGATGCGGCTATCAGGGAGCTGCAGAAGAGCGGTAAAGGAAAAGAGTTAAAGGGACTTGTCCTCGACCTGAGGAATGACCCGGGCGGACTTCTGGAGCAGGCCGTGGAGGTCTCCGACAAATTTTTAAGTGATGGCATCATTGTCTCCATCGAGGGAAGGGAGGCGAGCAAGAGACAGGATCTGGGCAAGACGAAATTTTACGCCCAGAAGAAAGACAGCGATTACCTGGGGCCCCTCGTAGTGATCGTCAATGAAGGAAGCGCGAGCGCTTCGGAGATCGTTGCCGGCGCTCTTCAGGACTACAAAAGGGCGGTAATCGTGGGTACCAAGTCTTTTGGCAAAGGTTCGGTGCAGACCATATTTCCCATGAGTGACGGTTCCGCCGTGAGGCTCACTACAGCCAAGTACTACACGCCCAAAGGACGTTCCATTCAGGGGGAAGGTGTCACACCTGACATCACTGTGGAGAACAACATGGTAAGGTCCAAGGACAAGATCGTCCCGTTGAAAGAAAAGGACCTGATCGAGCGAAAAGAAGACGCCGACAAAAACGGTGCTTCTGACAAGCAAGTGAAGAAGCCGGAAGAATCGGATGCAAAACCTCTTGAGGATGACGACTTCCAGCTGTATATGGGCGTCCAGATATTGAAAAGCTGGGAAGCCCTGAGGGGAAAAAGCTCCTGACGTAAGAGAAGATACCCGAAGAATCTAAGGGGTGATGAGAGGTCCTCCTCGGTCATCACCCCTTTTTTGCGTGTTGAATGAGTCTGTTTCTGAAATCGTCAGGGATTCTTTTTGGCTTGCCGTTTTTGTCTATGCATACTATCTGTGTGGTGCATCTGGTTGTCACGGTAGTATCTTTCGTTGCCGCGTGGGAGAGCACG
>DATKMQ010000149.1 GCA_035541755.1 Syntrophorhabdaceae bacterium | reverse complement strand
AGCATCCTAGCGGCGTAAGGAGCTAAAGTCAACACGACACGGCGTTTCAGGGCTGATACGCCGTCAAGTCGGCCCTGCCTGGTAGGACACGATTTTCGCTTCTAAAGCCCACATTTCGCACTTTTCTGCGCATTGAATTGGGTATTTTTCAGCACCTCGTTAAGGGGATCGGGAACGGCTCCTGTCAGCTCTCGGGTTCACCTCCGTGAAAACTGCAGGGTGAATGTCGAGTGCCGTAAGGTAGGCGCGTTGCACCGGGTCAAGCGGGGCAAAGAGGAACCGCCGGCCCTCCTTCATCCCCACGAAGACGGGTGAGAATTTCGATACCATCATGAAGGACGTGGGTCTTGTCGTATCCGTATTATTCCAACCCTGGAGTGTGATCTTGTCCTCCCTGGCTTTCCTTCTCATGGTCCGCTCCATGAGGCGCCAAAGGAGCAGCGAGAGCACGAGCACCAGCCCCATGGCCTCGATGCGGTGCGGCTTCTTGAGGAACACGTCGTTGGCGACGAGCGGATCCTTGAGAAAGGCAAAGTTTCGCTCGATCCCGTCCTGCTCCTTGTAGATCCTAAGGATGTCACGTCCTCGTTTTTTTCCCACGGGCACGGTGGTCAGAAGGACAAAACAGCCGGCCTCCTCCCTGAGCTTATCAACGGCTGTCCTGTTCTCGCTCACCGCTGCCAGCACCCGGTAGCGGATGCCCTTCACGGGTCGGATCCCGCTCTTACTCGGCCGGCCCCGGCCATACACGGAGCGGCTCTCAATCGAAGAGGAGACCCGGTGCAGAGCACCATCCTTAAGAGCTTCTGCCGCCGCCTGGGCATCAGGGAGGCAGAAGAACTCCTTCCGGGTGAGCGTGCTGGCCGTAGCCTTCACGAGGGATGCGTCTTTGCGGATAGCGCTGTCGATACGCTTCTGCCGCCGCCGGTCATGGACATCGGAGTGGACCACGACTGCCCGATAGGTCCTCCCGTAAAGGTGGAGGCTCTCCTCCTTGAGACGGTAACGGGCGGCCACCTCCTTGCCCTTGACGTTCCGGTGCGTAAGGCGTCCCACATCTTGCCAGGAACCAGAGGCAACGGCAGCGCTGATGAGTCTGCCGCAGGCGCCGAAGTTCTCCGGCAGTCGGGCGATGAAATCCACGCCCTCCGTCATGAGGGCAAGGTTATCGTTGGTGATCAGGGCGCTATCGGCCACGTAGATGAACGCCGGTAACCCGTGGCGTGCCATGATGCGGGGGAGCTCGGTGAGGACCCTCCCGTTGGTTGTCTTGTCCGACGCATTCCCGTCCAGGATCCCCGCGTGAAAGGGGAGGTTGCCCTCCACGCAGAGCAGGGAGAGGACAAACTGCTTGAGGTCCGGGCGTTTGTCCTTGCTGAACCCGTTGGTGATATGGATGGGGTCGCCGGGTGCGGGTCGGTACTCACCCCATACGCTGACGGAGGTCGTGTCCTGGTGCACCACGGATGCGTCAACGTGGAAGTTCCGAAATGCCTCTAAGCAAACCTCGGAGAAGATCTTCCAGGTGCCGTATGCGTAGATGCGGTCCAGCACCCGCCCGATGGTGTCGTCGCTCAAAACCCCTGCGGTCATATCCTCTCCGAGGAGGAGCGCCACGTCCCGGCTACGGAAGAACTCTTCCACACGGTAGAGCGGTGACCGCCCGGAGAGGAGGTTCATCACCAGCCCGAGAAGCACCTTCCCGGGGCCGACGTGCATGCGGCTTGCGAGCATCCGGTTAACACGTTCCACCAGCCCTATACGCGAGGCATACTCCTTCACAATGGGCAGATGACAGAGGGCGAAGCTCTCCACCGGTATCGCTTCAGCGCCCCTTCAGGCCGAAGGTATTGGGGTCGGTACGGACAAAGGTCACGCCCTTTTTCACTTTCTTGCTCAAGGCCGAGACCATCGATTCCCTATCCAGCGTCACCCCGAACCGCTTCTTCGCCTGGTGGATGATCTCGGTCACGTGCAGGGGTGCGCGGCTCGATGTGAGTATGTCTGTAATCATACGCATCTGTGACATACGCTGACCCTGCGGAACCTTCCGCTCATGCTCTCCCGGTTCCTCGTTCTTGAGATAGCCGCGGACAACCCCCAACTGCGCCTTGAGAAGCTCTTCCTGGAGCTTTGCCCACTCGGTAAGTTCCATGATGCACCTCCAGGTTCTACTATAGCACCATGGAGTCTGTCTGTCAAGATAATTATTGACAGACTTACCTATTTTGTCTTAATATGCAGTAACTGGGGTGGTTCCGTGGTGCAGGTGGTGAAACGTGAAAAAGAAAATACCGATTTACCCTTACGGAAAAGTGCGAAATGTGGGACACAATGACCGCGACTGTAGATATGGGTTTGTTGTTCGCAGGTTATGGTCTGCTAGGAATTGCCCGGTCTGTGCAGTGTCACCCGCATCAAGAACTGATCAGGAAATCCCTAACGGAGCGCTCAGCAGGTGGTTAGTTAAGCAACAGGGTCTACGGGTTTGCTAAAAGCGACTTCCATATCTAGGATTGAAGCTCTTCTTTAGTGATTTTCTCATAGTGCGTTAATGCATCAGGATTACTCAAGACGTCGCGGTTCGTAACCGGTCTGCCGTTAACTATGTTGCTGACCGCACTCTCGACCTTTTTCATGTTTACGGTATAAGGAATATCAGGCACTTCAAAAATCTTTGCAGGCACGTGTCGAGGCGAAGCCTCTGTGCGGAGGGCATTGTTTATCTTTCCCTTTAGCTCCTTTGTTAGTTCGTATCCCTTCGCCAACTTAACAAACAGTATAATACGTTGATCTCCCTGCCAGTTCTGCCCCACGACCAGACTATCCGCAATCTCAGGCAATTTACCTACGACATTGTATACTTCAAGGGCCCCTATGCGAACACCGGATGGTTTTAGAACTGAATCGGAGCGACCAAAGGCAGTTATTCCACCGGTATCACTATGGATCATGGCATAATCGCCGTGGCGCCATATATTCGGATAGACGTTGAAATATGCTTCCTTAAACTTCTCTCCATCCCGGTCACCCCAAAAATAAAGAGGAACGGAGGGAAAGGGTTTTTCGCATACTAGTTCTCCTTGCTTGTCAACGACAGGTTTGCCATTCTCGTCATACACGTTTATCTTCATCCCCAACGAAGGCCCCATCATCTCGCCGGCATACACAGATTGTATTGGGCTTCCCTCAATGAGTCCGGTTTGGACATCTGTGCCACCCAGACCCGAATCAAAATAGACATCATCTTTGATTGCCTTGTACACGTATTCAAATCCTTCGACAGAAAGGGCTGACCCTGTCTGAAATATTCCCTGCAATGACGATAGATCGTACTGTTCTTTTGGCTTAAACCCCTGAGACTTTAGTGCGTCAAGGAATGCAGCGCTGCACCCCAGGAACGTCACTCTTTCATCCTGTATGATCTTCCAGAGTGCCCCCGCATCGGGATAGAAAGGATTACCGTCGTACAATACCACCGTACAGCCAACGCCCAGGCAGCTTGCCTGTACATTCCATACCATCCAGGTAGGGCTTGCTATAAAGAGCGCAGTATCGCTGGGCTTTAAATCATAATGAATTATATGCCCCTTTAAATGAGCCATAAGCGTTGCCGCAATGCCGTGCACAATACATTTGGGCCTGCCGGTCGTTCCGGAGGAAAATAAGATTTCTGCCGGATGGTCGGAAGGCAGTTGCTCAAACTGGATTTCTAATCCGCGTTCTTTCGATAAAAGATCATTAAGATAAATCGCGTTCGGCACGCCACCGGAAGCCGCTGATTCGGCCGCATACGGCATCATGATGACTTTCTCAAGCGAGGGCAATCCCTGTACGACCTCTGCCACATTCAATAGAGTGTTGAAGGTCTTTCCTTTGTACATGTAGCCGTTCCCCGCAAACAGCACCTTTGGTTCAATTTGGGTGAAGCGGTCCAGCACTGCTTTTGGCCCAAGCTCCAGGCCACAGGACGACCATATGGCGCCAAGACTAGTAGCAGCGAGCATAGCGACCACCGTCTCTACCACGTTCGGCATATAGGCGACTACACGGTCTCCAGGTTTAACGCCCATCTCCTTAAGAGGTTTTGCGAGGCGCGCTACCTGATCGTACAGCTCCGCATATGTCATTTTGAACGATTTCTCTGATTCTGCTTTGAATATAAAGGCAGTGCGATCATCTCTATATCTCAAAAGATTCTCTGCGAAATTTAACCGTGCCCCCGTAAACCATTTTGCCCCCGGAAATTTGTTCACGTCATCTACGACTTTTTCGTAGCTCTTGGACGTTTTAATGCCCATGAAATCCCACATGGCGCCATAGAACTCAGGGATATACTCTATCGACCATGCATAAAGCTCCGCGTAGGTACGAAGATTTTTTCCGTACCGCTGGGTTACGAACTCCATGAACCTTGTTATGTTCGCATTTCTTTTTCTCTCTTCGCTTGGTTCCCACAGCAATTTAGCCATCGTTACCTCCAACCTTTCCATATGATCGTATTTTTTGTCCTTGCCTACATTATCTTTGCTGACATGATCCAAGGACGCGGACTGCTAATTTTACTATTTACTCTGGTAATTGGCGGCCGCCTCTCCAAACAACTTCTGGCTAAATGAGGCCGCTCCCATTCTCACGGTACGCACACTGTGTCTCATCCTTAATGCAAGACCCTTCCTCCGTCAACCAGGATGGTTTGTCCGGTGACGAAATCACTGTCATCGGAGGAAAGGAAGATCACGGCTCCAAACAGATCATGGGGCTGCTCCAGCCGGCCCATGGGGGTGCGGCTTACATCATATTTCGTGATATCACCCACAGCACGGCCTCCCTCAGTATCGGTGAACCCAGGTGCAATCGCATTCATGTTGATGTTGTAAGGACCGAGTTCAACGGCAAGGCTTCGCGTCAACCCTATAATGCCACCCTTGGAGCTTACATAATGGACAAAGCCTGGTGAGCCTGTGAAAAAAGTCTCTGAAGTGAAGTTGATGATCTTTCCTTTCCCCTGTGACTTCATATGGGGAAACACCGCACTTGTGCAGAGCCAGGGGCCTTTTACGTTTACCGCCATCACTCTGTCCCATTCAGCAGGGTCAATTTCAAAGAAGGGTTTTCTTTTCAGTCCTGTTAGAAAAGCAGCGCAGTTTACCAGGACGTCTATCCTGCCAAAGATTCTGACGGTCTCTTCCGCCATCATTTGGGTCTCTTCCGGACTCGATACGTCTGCCCGCATCGTTGTAGCCACACCGCCCGACGTTTCTACCTCGTCGACGGTCCTCTCGCAGCCGGCAATATCGGCCGCCATTATCCTGGCGCCTTCCTTCGCCAGGGCCACGCTGAACGCCTTTCCCAGTCCCTGAGCTGCGCCGGTAACAATGACTACTCTGTCTTTCAATCTCATATTCCTTCCCTTCTGAAGACGTGGTTTTTGTCAGAACCATCTATAACCGCGGAACCGATTCCTTTTCTGCGTCCTGCTGTGTGTTCTGCGGTTGCATGATCTCATAAGACATTCCGCGTCCTCAAAAGTCTCTTAACCTTTCAAACCAAGGTCCTCGCGGATCACCTTAAGACAGTTCCAAGAGCATCCTCTGCCCGTCCCCACTCCGTTATGCGTCGCCGATGAGCAGAGATAGAAGTTCTTCACGGGGGTCCTGTAACCGGATAACTCGGGAACTGGTCTGAATCGGTCCATCTGAGAAACGATCATGTCCCCGCCGGCGATGGAGCCCTCGTGCATATTAGGGTGGGCAAGCTCAGTGTCGTAGGGAGTATTGGTGTGAAATGCTATGATGTTGTCCCTTGTCATGTTTGGGGCGTATAGTTGCCATTCTTTAACGACGACTTCTTCAAACTCATTCCGCAATTCCTGCCACCTGCTCGCTGTGAAGAACCTTGTAGGCGCTGAGAATTCCTCAATGCCGATGATATGTTTCCCATCCGGCGCTCTCGAGCTATCCCAGATGCTGTCGGGCCCAAGGAACATGAATAACCTGTCGGCGATGCCTTTCACGAACACTTGGGAAAGATACTGATTGGCC
>DATKMQ010000148.1 GCA_035541755.1 Syntrophorhabdaceae bacterium | reverse complement strand
CATGGTGGCCCTCGCATCCTCCGCTCAGAGCCTGCGCCTCGCAGACATAGCAGCGGCTCCGGCGACGGGTGTACGGGTTCTTTCGCTTCTGACCCTACTACTCTGTCTTCCGGCCAAGCTGCACCTTAACCCCTTCTCTCTTTCCAATGCTGAGCAGGAGATATATTCCGGACCGACAACGGAATTCAGCGGTTCACAACTGGCGCTATGGGAACTGGCGCATGGGCTGGAATGGGTGGCTCTGACCGGGCTTACAGCGTGTCTCGCGATTCCGTTTCGCACCGGCAGCGCGCTTGGCAATGTTGCCCTGTTCGCGGGGTTCTCCCTGATTCTCGTGATCCTGTTGACGATTGCGGCGGCAGGGACGGCTCGTTTGAAGGTCCCGCAGGCTGCCCGTGTCTACTGGAGATGGGGCATGGCCCTGGGCGTGGCGGCATTGATCATGGCCACCGTATCGAATATTGAAAGGCTTATCCGATGAGCGTCTTTTCCTTACTGATGAAAAACGGCAGACTGGCACCGACTACCCTGCGTATTCCCCACCAAGTTCCGCATCCAAAGAGCTTCCGGGGCCCGGTGAAGATCCAAACGGAGAAGTGTGTCGCATGCGGGATGTGCGCCTATGTTTGTGTTTCCGGCGCAATCAAGGTAGCGGACCGTGAGGATCATTGCGAGTGGACTTATTCTCCAGGGCAGTGCACTTTTTGCGGGAGATGCGCTGAGTCATGCGCCGGGGAAGCGCTGTCGATGATGGGGGAGTCTGCTCCTCCATACTCTCAACCTGAAGAATTGAAGGAGGTTCACCGCATTTCCTACCCCATCTGCCCAGAATGCGGCCGTCCGACCCCGCCCGTCAGTGAGTCGATGTTGCGGCGCGCGTACAAAGAAATAACAGAACAGATACGTTCAAGGGGATTGTTATGTCGCCGTTGCCGGCTGCGGCGTTCACAGAAGGATTTATGGACAACCGCTGGAAAAGCGATTCCATCAGAAGGTAAGGAGCCTGAGTGTGAAGCAAATGGATAAGAACGAAGGAATTTTAACACAATTAGGCGCCGGAAAATTCTGGGACAAGAGATCTGACGGTTGGTGGTCGGAAGCCTCCAGTATGGATGTGGAGAAGATGGCGCGTCTGATGACCGCGGCTGGAGCACGTCTGGTAACCATTACCGCAGCCGAGACTTCAAAAGGCGAGTTCCGGATCATCTACCACTGGGATCTGGAAGGCCGGATGTTGAATCTGGTCACCATGACCGTTAAGGGCACCATTTGCAGCATTGCCGCGATTCATCCTGCTTCCGACTGGATGGAAAGGGAAATCCATGACTGCTTTGCCGTTCAGTTTAACGGCCGGGATTCAGCGCCGCTCCTCTTGAGTCCTGAAGATCCGCCCGGAATCTTTCTTCATCAGTCTCGCGACGATCAAGAAGGAAAGGAAAGAGCACGATGAGTTACACTGTCCCGATCGGCCCTTATCATCCTGCATTGGAAGAACCTTTTAAGTTAGAACTCAAATGCCAGGGTGAAACCGTTCAAGATGCTAATCTGCATATCAAGTTCAATTTTCGCGGCGTTGAGTGGCTTGCACAAAGACGTAATTACAGCCAGGCCATCACGTTGGTAGAGCGGGTCTGTGGCATCTGCTCAGACTTGCATACGCTTACCTTCTGCAGAGCTGTAGAACAATTGGCTGGTTTGCCGGTCCCGGCACGAGCTCAGTATATCCGGGTTATTATCGCGGAACTTGAAAGACTTACCTCCCATGCGTTGTGGGCCGGCATTGCAGCTGAGATCATAGGTTTCCAGACGATGTTTATGACCTGCTTTAGTGTACGCGAGCGTTTGATGGATATCCTTGAAATCATTTCGGGCAACCGTGTTCATTACGCAATGAATTGCATTGGAGGAATAACCCGGGAAATAGCAAACCCTCATGCTGTTTTGGAAATAGTGAAATGGATTCGGCAAGAGATAGAAGATACATTAATCCCTATTTTTACAACCGATCGCACAATACGGGCTCGTTGCATCGGGATCGGTGTGCTGACAAAAGAAGAGGCGATTGCATGGGGGGTTGTCGGGCCGACTGCCCGAGCCTCAGGCATCCCGGTAGACATACGGCGTTCGGCTCCCTACGCCGCATACGATCAATTGGAATTCAAAGTGCCTATTGAGACTTCGGGTGATGTATTTTCACGAGCGGTTGTCCGTCTGCTTGAAATGGTTGAAAGCTGCCGCATGATCGAGCAGGCATTCAAACAGATGCCCCCCGGTCCAATCCGTGGACCCGAATTTGTGGAGGTGCCGCCGGGAGAGACAGTCGTTCGTTCCGAAGCCCCGCGTGGAGAAGCCTTCTACTATGTTGCTTCTGATGGCTCAGATGTTCCATCGAGGGTGAAGATCCGCACGCCAAGTCTCGTGAATATGCCGGTCGTGAGGTTGATGGTACTTGGAGCTAATCTCGCCGATGTTCCAATCATCAATGCCTCGATTGACCCATGCTACTCGTGCACTTCCAGGTGAAGATAATCATATGAATAATCCTGGAATAGAGATCGGAGCGATACGAGAGACAAATGAATTCTTGCGCGCTTCGACTTCATTGTAGAATATTGCGGAGGGAGGAGATCCCATTTTGAAGATACAACTAAAATTCTTCGCATCTTTCAGAGAGTTTTTTCAGGATAGGTATGTCGAGCTCCAAAGCGGGGCCAATATGAGGGACCTCTTAGATCTCTTATGCGATTCGTCGAAACGCCGCGAGGAAATGTTCGACGGTAATGAGCTTAAACCTTACGTCGCAATCCTGAAAAACGGCAAACACATTCATGACCTGAACGGTCTTGAAACAAAGCTCGAGGATGGAGACACCATTGCGATGTTTCCTCCTGTAGGCGGTGGCTGAGAATATGAATGTTCAGATCCATGTCCGTTATATAGGTCGTTCGATTCGTTAGTATGTAAAGCCTTATATAGTTAAAACAATTCTTCAGAGCAGTGACCGCATGAGGGCGAGAATTCTCTTTAGCACCAACGGGCAAAAACACGAGCCGATGACGAAATTGATGGCAGGCGTGTGTCTGGTCTGCCTCTCTCTGTTTTGCGCGATCAGCAGTTTTTCAGCGGAACAGGCCATGTCAGTCGGTTACGGCTTTGGGTTCCTCAACCCGCGAAAGAGCACGGGGCACATCCAAGGCGGACAGATGTACGATTTCTTTCAGGTGGCCTATCTCTATGAAAGAGCTTCAGGCCTCAAGAACCTTGACGTTACTGCCCAGCCGTGGGCAGCCTACGTGAACAGGCCCAACGACGGCGCCGACGTCGGTTTTAATCTGGGGATACGGTACTACCCGATCAGAAAAGATGACTGGCGCCCTTTTCTGAGTGCGGGAGTCGGCGCGGCCTATACCACCATTGGTTTCGAGGAACAGGGAACCCATTTTGACTTCATACTGCAGGCGGGCTTCGGTCTCAGATACAAGAACTTCTTCATTGAGGACACGTTCAGACACTACTCAAACGGGGGCACCGCCTCTCCGAACAGATCCGTCCATGCCAACATAGTCACGGTTGGCTACTATTTTTGGTGACCCGCAAGGCCTGAGACCGATGCGGCTACAGATTCGGCACTTTCCATTTTGTAATGCGCAAGCGTCTGAGAAAAACAGGTCTTCACCCTTGCAGAAGAGGAAGAAATCCTCAATCCGTTTATCTACTTGCCAAGATAAAAAATCCCACCTGCGCTGCCGTTGCGCATTACGAGATGTAAGTGCACATAGCGCCGTTTGGGTGGGTTTACGTACGGGTGGGGTGGTACCGATGGGTTTTCACTTAAACCTCCGTTTTCTGGCGGCCCTTGCTTTTCAGACCAGCTGTTCGGATGTGATGAGCCAGACGGAAGTTGCAGTCTCATGGCTCGTGTCGGTAACTAACCCTGTTCGCTGTTCATACGTGCTGTTCGAGCTCACGCATTGCCGAACCATACAGCGAGTTGCTTCACCACGCGCCCGAAAGTCTCCTCAAGCAAGAAAATATCGCCGTGCAGCGCCCGATCAATCTCTATAACAGGATTGCCTTGTGCTTGCAGCTCCTTGCATGCGGCTACTATCTCCGGAACATCTCGGGATCCAAAGAGTATGAGTCCCCGTTCCTTGTGGATAGATCGTGGAACGGGAAGTTTCTTAAGAACTTCAAAGTTCACACCAGCAAAGGACTCGCGTACTCGATAACTCCTCATCATGGTGATGATTCCCTGTGTCTCCGGACTGTACGTGGTCTTAAGCGCGGGTGATATCCCGAGAGCGAAATCCGCTGAAGTCATCAGGCAGATGCGGCCGCCTGAAGAATGACCTATGGCAGCAACCTTGCCGAAACGGCGGCAATACGTGATGGCAGTTTCAACATCATGCACTACACCTTCGTCTAACGGCAGTTTGTGTTCACCGTGTCCCCGATGGTCAATAGCGCATGCGGTAATGCCGGCTTCAGCAACGCGCCAGGCCAAGCCAAGCTGCTCCTCTTTGCAACCGCCGTACCCGTGGACGATGAGAGCCGCACCGCGGGAGTCTGGAGGCGTCACGATGACGCACGGGATGCCGAACCCGTTAGCCTGAATGATCTCTCGTTTGATGTTCATGGTCGTTCCTTCCTTTCGCTCCGTGC
>DATKMQ010000147.1 GCA_035541755.1 Syntrophorhabdaceae bacterium | reverse complement strand
CAGTTCCTTTACCTCGCTATCGAGGATATCTTCGGGCACGGCCCTGTTGATGAGGTTGTAGGCCGCTGCCTGAGCGCCTGTAATCATCTTGCCGGTGAGGCAGAGATCCATGGCCCTCGTAAGACCGCATCGTAAGACCATGATAGGAGAGATGGTCATGCCTCCCTGGCCAAGTCTTTCCTCCACGTGACCGACTTTACAGTCTTCGCTCGCGAGAAGAAGATCGCAATGGAGCACAAGATTGAAGGCAACGCCCAGGCAGTACTTGTGCATCTGTGCGATAGTAATCTTGGGACAGTAAAGGAGCTTGCGGTGAAACCCGAGGAAGAGGTTTCTATCAAATTTCAGTTTGACCCGTTGGGGAATCTTTCTTAAGCCGCCTGTTTCTCCGGCCTTCGGTTCCTTCATCCCGTAAACAAACCCTACGCCGGTGAGATCGGCGCCCGCACTGAAAGCGCGGCCCGCTCCCTTGAAAATGATGACCTTCACATCGTCATCCTGCTCGGCCTCATCCATGGCAGCGGACCAGTCTCGTATCAGTTCCGGGGACACGGCGTTCAATTTTTCGGGGCGATTGAGAACGATAGTTGCCACCTGCCCCTCTTTTCCGTAGATAACCGTTTCGTATTTCATGTAAAGCCTCCTTTATCGCTTGATCAGCGGATTTTTGCTAAACGTGCTCTATTCATGCCAATGCCCTGCGGTCAAAAGGTGACAAGGCATCATACATTTCCCTTAATCGCTGTCGGCGCATGGACTTTTCATCGCCGGACGGCCCGCTCGCGTGTTCACCGTCGAACCGGCGTCGCCGAGATTAAGAAGTTGGCCACGCCTCTTCCCGTTCATCGTCCGATTCCTAACCGGTCGGTCAGGGCTTTTTCTCTCTGTCCATGTTTCGTGAAGTTGTTCCAGGAATGGCGTAGCTTCTTTATACGCTTCATACGCGTCTATCGCTAAATTTGTCAGTGAAAACGGGTGCGCCGCGCGAGGGGCAGCGAGTAAGCCTAGGGCGGCCCTCTCCCCTATTGCGCCAAACGGCGCGCATTTTCTTTGAGAACCTGCAGGTAGTAACTTCTCGACGGTCAGAAGAAGGCTCTTAGTGCCTGTCATAGCACCCCACAGATCATCGCCCTCAAGGCGCTGATAGGATATTTATTTCTATCCCTGCCTCCGGACCCCTATCCAGGAATCACGGAAGCTTCCGATCAAAGGTCTGCAAACACCGTTCATACCTTCGGAACCGAAGGCTTGATTTCTCCGAATAATTCCCTATTATCATCGAGTGATTGAGGATTGCCTGACGATCTTCCACTGCCATCCCCCTTTGTGCTCGGAGTGTTCTTCAGAACATGCTACAAAGAACCGTCCACGTATTGTTTAAGTTTATTAAGCCGCAGAAAAGCTTGATATGATTTAGATCATATAAAAATGAAATATCTGCAGATTGCATGCAGGAGCGCGTTTGGCCCTGTACCAGAGGCAAATAAGAGCTATCAGGAGTTTAGCGTCCGCTGCAATTCCTATCGCATTCGCAAGAAGGCGTCAACCTCAAAGGACAGGCTTAAATCCGTAAGTCTTAGGGTAGGCTTAAGATGACGGTTCGGCTCACCCTGTCAAGACTCACGTGGGGACATCTTTGTACCTACGTCCTTCTCGATCTTCTCCCAGTCCCTGCCCCACAGATCGGAGAGCACGTCCTTCAATACTTCCAGGTTTCGTTTCCAACCGGGCTCAAATTCATATTTGAGGGCATCTTCCAGAAAGGGCACAATTTCTCCCAATTTCTGCTTAGGCAGATAAGCCCTCGCCCCCATATCGTGGGCGCGCTTCAGGTTTTCCGGGCTCAACGCGTGAGCTGTAAGCATAACCGCTCTCATCTTTTTGCTCACGGCCATTTCTAAGAGATCAAAGCCCCTGACCCCCATGATGTCAAGAATAATGAGATCGTATTCATTTGAGGAGAGGAGTTTAACGGCTTCATCGTATGTCGTAGCCGAATCAACACGGCAATCCGTACAGCTCGCCCCGATCTCGTCTTTGAGAACCGCAAGCACGTCCGGTTCATCATCAACGGCCAGTATCTTTCTCTGGTTAAGAACTGATTTACTCATAATGAGCCCTCCTGACGCATCTTCAACATATTCTTGCACTCTCTTGTGTATCTTCTCCCATAATCGTGACCAATATTCAACAGATTTCTTGTGCGGCGAGGTGCGGCCCATGTATGAACAAAAGGTTGTGAGGCGTGACGCAGCGGCGAACTCTTTCGGTTTGCACACGTGCTGTGCACCGAATGGCCTATCTGTCTCGTCATATTTGCGCCGATCGGGTGCAACACGTCCTGCCGCTTTTCTGTCCTTTTAAGGCATTGACGGGTATCCCCTGTCCCGGATGCGGCATGACGCGGGCGCTTTTGTGCATGGCCAAAGGGGACTTTAGCGGCGCACTCGCCCTTAACCCATTTTCGTATTTCCTTGTCTTTATGATTATTCTGAGCGTGGTGCCGTTAAGACGGCTTGGCTGCCTGCCGTCACGTGCTCCATCCGCTATGAACGGCCTGTTTATCCTGGTGCTCGTATCGGTATTTGCCTTCTGGTTTTTTGAGAGGCTCCTCCCCGCACTACGCTAACCCCCGTCTGTCTTAAGTTTCCGATCTTGTCTTAGCCCCGAGCAGGTATTCTGTCCTGACCCGCGCCAGGCTCCGGAAGATGTTTTTTTTCACGTTTTTGTTATGTTTTTTCAGATCTTCTATGATGCCCTTGACGAGCCGTCTTTTGGAGGTTTCTCCGTGAGGACACTGAGATGATATGACAGGCAATTCAAGGATCCTGGAGAGGCGCACGAGGTCCGTCTCTTCCACGTAGGCGAGCGGCCGGATGAGCGCAAGTTCTCCCTCAAACAATTCCTGATAGGGTTGCATGGTCCCAATTTCGCCTTGAAAAAACAGATTGAGAAGCATGGTCTCGATAATATCATCCATGTGGTGGGCAAAGGCTATCTTTGTGGCTCCTATCTCAGGGGCAAGGTCAAATAAGGCCTTCCTGCGGTTCCAGCTACACCAGAAGCAGCCGAAGTCTTCGGCCTCTCCTTTCCATTCACCGGGCGGTTTGGCAATCACGTAGGGCACGGACTGACTTTCAAAATAGTTTATGAGGATATCTTTATCGATCCAGGAAAACCCCATGTCCACGAAGCAGGCCACAACCTCGAAGTGGATCGGGACGAACTTGATCCGCTCTTGCATGATCTTGAGTAGGCTGAGGCTGTCCTTGCCCCCGGACACAGCCACGATCACCTTGTCTCCCTCTTTGAGCATCTGGTAGTCCCAGATGGCCTTGCCGACCTTTTTCGTTGTGAAGTAGAGAAGCCCGCTTACGTTCATGCGATGGACTGGGCGAGCTTTTTAGTCTTTTTCGTGTACGTTTCTTTTATAGGCCCTTCTTCACAACCCAAGGCTTCAACGCTCCCCAGGTAGCTCAGCTTGAGAAGATCAAAGGTCTTCTTGAACATATCGATAGTGGGCGTGCATGTCTCAATCTCATCACTTCCGCACGTCATGAGCGTAACCACCTTCTTTCCTGCGATACGGGAGTTGTAGTCTTTGTCCATGAATGCGAGCGAGCGGTCCATGGCGAGCTTGAGCTGGCCTGAGGGTCCGAACCAGTAAATTGGCGTGGCGTACACGATAAGGTCGGATTCCATGATATATTTCCGAATGTCCTTCATGTCATCGTTGATCTTGCAGATACCCTTGCCGAGACAGGCGTAGCATCCCTGGCACGGTCTGATGTTGAGATCGTTGAGATAGAGCATTCGTACGCCGTGTCCTTTTTCTTTCAATGTATCGGCCATAACTTTTGCGAGCTGGATCGTGTTGCCTTTTTTTCGCGGGCTTCCGAAGAGAATAATCGCCTTCATTCTGGTCCTCCCTCTGACGAATTTTGTGTCTTAATTATATGTGCAATCGCGGGTGACGGTCAAGGACACCTTAGCTCTTCCATTAAGACGGCTTGGCCCGTGCTTGCGATGATCAGGAACTCTTTCTACCTTGACTTTACACATTGCGAACCAGTAGTTATAATGTACTGTGGTTATCAATCGCTGGGGTTATGCATAATCATGGAGGAATCCGGCCGAATTATGTCTAAGGGGGTCTTATGAACAGCCTTTTTTTTGGTCTTATTACACTTGCCATCCTGGCGCTTGTCGGTTTTGTCGGCTACACACTTCTCGAACTGAGAAAGACCATCGGTTCCCTGAAGCAATTCATAGAGACCACTCAGGCAACGCTCAAGCCGACAACGGATGAATTGCAGGATACCCTGAAGAGCGTACGAAAGATTACGGATGATATCGGGGCTGTCACAACAGACGTGAGGCTACTTTCAGGCTCTATCCGTCAAATAGGCCAGAGCGTGCAGCAGATAAGCGAGGTGGTCAGTACGGTTGCAACGACCTCTGCCACCCAGGCTTCGGGGCTTAGGGCGGGTGTGAGAGCGGGAATCGAATATTTCATCAAGAATATCTTTGCAAAATCTCGATAAAAGGAGGCAACATATGGGACGCGAGGACAGTGGATTCAGTGCCGGCACCGTTCTTCTTTCATTTTTCATGGGTGGAATAATAGGAGCAGGTATAGCGCTCCTTGTGGCGCCGAAAACCGGGGAAGAGACAAGGCGTATGATAAAGGATGCTGCTGAAGGGGCCAAGGAAAGGGCGGAAAGTTATTACGATCAGGTGAAGGAAAAGGCAGTCTCTTACGCGGATAAGGGTAAGGAGTTTGTAGAGAAGGAGAAGAATATTATTACTAAGGCTGTAGAAGCCGGTAAAGAAGCATACGAAAAAGAAAGACAGCGCAGCTAATATCGCGACTTACGTCACCGTGAGACAATTACGTACCGTGCGGCGGGAACGCTTTTGCGGGTGTAGTATCGTACGCACATGACAGATAACAGATTCTATTTTGTCATAATGGCCTTCATTATTCTGGTACTCGGCTACCTCACGTACCAGATATTAAGTCCTTTTCTGTCGCCCATCATGTGGGCCATCGTGCTCTCGATCATCTTCTACCCGGTCTACGCCTTCTTCTTGAAGTATGTGAAAAAAAGATCGGTCGCGTCAGCCATTACCCTCCTTGTTATTCTCATCATCCTCTTCGGTCCCGTGTCCTATGCGTCCTATCTCATCGGACAGGAAGCGTTGTCTGTGCTCAGCAATATGGAAAAGCATGGGGTGAGCTCATTGAGCGAGGCATTAAGGCATCCCGTGGTGCGAAGTCTCATCAACAGGGTGCTTTTGTTATCCCACGTCTCGGAGCAGGAGTTTCAAAAGGCCGTAATGGACAACGTGGCCAAGATCGGCCAGGAGTCCGTGGGGTTCGTAAAAATCGGTTTAAGTAATATGGTAACCGGTGCGATCAATTTCATCTTCATGATCCTTTCAACATTCTTTTTTCTTGCGGATGGACCGAGATTCCTCCAGGCGATCAGCAGCTTCATGCCCTTTTCAAAACCTCAGAAAGACAGGCTCCTGCAACAAACCCAAGAGATTATCGTGTCCACGATATACGGCGGCGTTACGGTAGCCATCGTTCAGGGGACCATAGGCGGCATCGCTTTTGCGCTTCTCAGCATATCATCGCCTGTTCTCTGGGGCCTCACCATGTTCATAGCGTCTTTCATTCCTCTTCTCGGTACCTTTATTGTCTGGGGACCGGCCGCAGGTTATCTCTTGTTCCAGGGCCTCTACGTGAAATGCCTGATTCTCGTTCTTGTGGGTGTGCTGGCCATCAGCGCCGCGGACAACATCATACGACCCTTGATCATGAAGGGAAAGATGAGGATGCCTACGCTGGCCATATTTTTCAGTATCCTCGGCGGTATCAGGCTCTTCGGCTTCATAGGCCTCATTGTGGGACCTCTGGTGCTGGCTATTTTTGTGTCGGTCTTTGAAATATTCAGGTACTCCGAGAGCGAAGCCAGGGAAGACAAATCAACCTAATCCAGTGAGTTCTTCAGGAATGCGGAGGGCGCGAAAAGTCAGGCGATTAGCTTCTCGCCCGATGCGAGGGACAAAAGCCCATCCCTTTTTAAAAGCTTCATACGACGGCCCTTCACCTCGATGAACCCCTGTGCCGCCATCTTGTTCAGGATTCGGGAAAGCGTTTCCGGGATGGTACCGAGAAGGCTTGCAAGCTGCCCCTTGGAGATGCCGAGATCCATGTCTAGCGCATGGCCGCGAGTGTCGCTGAGATAGATAAGATACGCCGCGAGCCTCTGCGGGACTTCTTTCAGGGAAAGGTCCTCGACAAGCCGGGCAAAATATTTCAGGCGCCGGGAAAGGATTGCGAGCATGTTCATGGCAAGGCCCGGATCTTTCTTGATGAGTCTCTCGAAGGCCACCCTGGGAAAGAATATGGCCGCGCCTTCCTTTAACGATTCCGCGTGCGCCGGATACAGGGAATCGGCAAAAAGAGCCGCTTCCGCAAAGGGCTCTCCCGGCTCGATAAAATGGAGGATCTGCTCTTTGCCTTCCGGAGAAAGCTTAAATATCTTCACCCTCCCCCGGATCAGCACAAAAAACCCCGTGGCTTCGCTGCCCTCCGAGAAGATGATCTCCCCCGGCTTATAGTTTCGCTCGATCACAATGCGGACAAGCTCTCCCAACTGCGCGTCAGGAAGTCCTTGCAATAAAGGAATTCTGCTCAAAGATTCTTTGATCGTGGTCATGACGGTTAATCTTTATACTACAGACTGGACGAAAAAAAGGCAAGAGTGCGTCGTGTGAATGCCTCTATAGAAAAAACCAGTATTTTCATGTATGATGGTATATTGTCACATGTCGTTTTAGGCCGTAAGATCGGCAACGGTGCTACACGCAGGGCTTACCGCTTAAAGCGTAACGCTCTTTTCACCAAAGGAGTTCCTATGAAAAACCCGAAAATCCTGATTCTTATGGGGAGTGACAGCGATCTCTCGGTCATAGAGGACGGCATCAAATTTCTTAAGGATATGGGCGTTCAGTATAAAATCGATATATCCTCGGCCCATCGCAATCCGGACAAAACCACGGGGTACGCAAAAGACGCACGAAACCAGGGCATTGAGGTGATCATCGCTATCGCGGGCATGGCCGCGCATCTGCCCGGTGTTATAGCCTCTCATACAACCCTGCCTGTCATAGGCGTTCCCACAAGCGCGAGCGCTTTGAATGGGATGGACGCCCTTCTTTCCATCGTGCAGATGCCCAAAGGCATACCCGTAGCAACGGTAGGTCTCGATGCGGGGAAGAACGCGGCGATACTCGCGTGTTCAATTCTCTCCATCAAGGATGAGGGCTTGCAAAAAAAGCTCGACAAGATGAAAGAAAACTTAAAGAAAGAAAACGAAGACAAGGCTTTAAAATTACGGCAGATTTTGTCTCATTGACAAGACATTTTCCATCTGGTAAGGTTTTAAAAACATGTTAAACGCGATCACGGATATTCAGAGCCTGAAAGTCGGCCATTACACCGACCGTAAAGGGTGCACCGGTTGCACGGTCATCCTGTGTCAACAGGGCGCGGTCTGCGGAATTGATATCCGGGGAAACGCAGCGGGTACGAGGCAGATAGACGCGTTAAGCACAAATCACATCGTGGAGCAGGTCCACGGGATACTTCTTGCCGGCGGCAGCGCTTTCGGTCTCGATGCCGCGGCCGGCGTTGCCCGGTATCTCGAAGAAAGGGGTGTGGGCTTCGATGTGGGTGTGGCCCGCATACCGATCGTGCCCTCTGCTGTGATCTTCGACCTTGGTCTCGGAAACCCGAAATCAAGACCCACGCCTGAAATGGGTTATGAGGCCTGTCTCAAGGCAGGTGATATCGTAGAGGAAGGCAGCGTTGGGGCCGGTACCGGTGCGACCGTGGGAAAACTCTTCGAACTGCCCCGGGCGATGAAAGGGGGACTCGGCACGTGCAGCCTTGCAATGCCCACCGGTCTCAAGGTCGCCGCGCTGGTTGTGGTCAACGCCTTCGGGGACATCATTGATAATGTCACGGGAAAGATCATTGTGGGCGTGCGCAAATCCGAAGAGAGTCTGGAGTTCGCAAACACGGTATCATTGCTCAAAGAAGGTGTGGTCAAAAAACAGTTCGGTATTGTCAATACGACCCTCGGGGTCGTGGCCACCAACGCACGCTTTGACAAGCGAGAGGCAACCAAGATGGCCCAGATGGCCCACGGGGGACTCATTAAGACAATACATCCCGTACACACCACATTTGACGGCGACCTTGTCTTCGCGCTTGCCACAGGAGAGATTGAGGCCGACGTCAACAACGTGGGGGTGCTCGCCGAGTTCGTCCTTGCCGAAGCCATAAAAAGGGCGGTCAAAAAGGCGGACGGCTTCGGCCTCATACCTTCATTTCGGGATATATCCAAGGGGTGGAAGACCGCCTGAAAAAATCCGATGCGCTTATCCCATATGCGCCATGACTAAGCAAGGACTTAATGACACTATACGGCCGGGTTCTTTCCTCAAGGGGTTATGACCATGGATGATTATCAGAGAGTTGCGGAGATTATCAAGGAAAAACAGTACCTGGTGGCCTTTACGGGCGCGGGCATTTCCGTGGACAGTGGCATCCCTGCTTTTCGCGGCGGTCAGGGATTATGGGAAAAGTATGATCCCATGGAATACGCCCACATACGCGCCTTCACGAACAACCCCGAGAAGGTCTGGATCATGCTGAGGGAAATGTCCAAGGTGATCTTTGAATCCGGGCCGAGCCCGGCGCATCTTGCACTGGCAACGCTGGAACAGAAGGGATATTTGAAGTCGGTGATTACCCAGAATGTGGACGGACTTCACCACGTGGCAGGTAACAGCGACGTTATAGAATACCACGGCAATCATCGCTGGCTCACCTGTCTTAACTGCTCCCGACGAGTCCTTCTCACCCCGCAGATGATCGAGCTTCTGCCGTATCCTCGATGTGAGAAGTGTAACAGGGCCTTAAAACCGGACGTGGTATTCTTCGGAGAGGGTATCCCCATGATCGCCATGCTTCGCGCAAACGAAGAAGCAAACCGATGCGGGGTCATGTTCATCATCGGGACTTCCGGGGTCGTCTATCCCGCTGCGGAAATACCCTACGTGGCAAAGTCAAAAGGCGCCACCATTGTGGAAATAAACGTAGAATCCACGCCCTTCACTTCATCAATTACAGACCATTTCTTTACGGGCACCGCTTCGGATGTTTTGCCGAAAATTCTTGAACACCTTTAACACGGGAGGTCCGTCTGAAATCTCAAACCGCACATCCCAGTTTGCTCGATCATACCTATTGCGTAATCATGGCCGGGGGCAGAGGCGAACGCTTCTGGCCATTAAGCACGGGCAAGGTGCCCAAGCCCTTTTTGCCGTTGACAGGGGATAAGAGCCTCATTCAGCTCACCGTGGAAAGGGCGCTTGAGTTCGTTCCTAAAGAACGGATATTCGTCGTGCTCGGAAGGTCCCACTTAAGGACGGCACAGAAGCAGCTTGCTCTGCTTCCCGCTTCACATTTCATCGTGGAGCCTGTGGGCAGAGATACGGCGGCTTGCATCGGCCTTGCCGCGACTTTCCTCTCGCTTAAGGACGAGAAGGCCGCCATGGTGGTTCTTCCTGCCGATCAATACGTCCCGGACACGAAAAGATTCGGCGAAACCGTGGTCGATTGCGTGGCCCTGGCGCATAAAGGCGATTATCTCGTGACCATGGGGATTACCCCGACAAGACCCGAGACCGGCTACGGATACATCCATGCTTTTAGACAATTCGATGCTCAATCGAAAATCGCCTGCTTTACCGTGGACAGATTCGTTGAAAAGCCCGACAGCGCAAGGGCCGTAGAATACGTGAAGGATGGCCATTACTACTGGAATGCCGGCATATTCATCTGGCGGGCTAAGACAGCCCTTCATGGCATGCGGCAACATATGCCTCAACTCTACGAAGGTTTGTGCTCCATTGAGAGTGCTCTAAAACACGGCAAAAAAGCGCAGGCAGATGCAATCTTTCGGGGGTTCGAACGAAAATCTATTGATTACGGGCTCATGGAGAAGGCCGATAATGTGCTTATGGTGCCGGCACGCTTCGCCTGGGACGATGTCGGGACCTGGGCATCGCTTCAGCGCGTTCTTGATCTTGACGCAAAGGGAAATTATGTCAGAGGCAGTACACTCTTACTCGATACGAACGATTCCGTGGTAGTCTCCGATGGACGACTCATAGGCGTGATCGGTGTATCAAACCTCGTTATCGTTGCATCAAAGGAAGGTATCCTCGTATGCGACAGGGACAGGGTCCAACAGGTGCGGGAAATAGCGAAATACCAGGAAGACAAGAAACAATGAGCGCGTGAAGCGCGCAAGAAATTTGCGTAGGCTATAACAGCGAGGCAACGTTCTCGGTTCTTAAAGAGGGGGGCTTAAATGATCTCCAGGATTGCTACGGCGACTGTGTATGGTATTGACGGGATAAAGATCGACGTGGAGGTTGACCTGTCCTATGGGCTGCCCGCATTCAACATTGTCGGGTTGCCGGAAACGGCGGTGAAGGAGAGTAAGGAACGCGTGAGGGCGGCAATCCGGAACGCTGGTTTTGAATTCCCCGGGGACCGCATCACCATCAATCTAGCACCCGCCGATGTGAGAAAAGAAGGGTCTTCATTCGACCTCCCCATCGCCATCGGCATCCTCACATCCATGAATATCATCAAAGAAGAGATCGTAAAGGATTACCTCATAGCCGGCGAGCTTTCCCTCGACGGAAGGATCAAGGCCATCCACGGCGTGCTCCCGATCGCGATCCTCACAGAAAAAGAGCGGATGAACCACATCATTGTGCCCCGCGAGAACGGCAGAGAGGCCGCTGTGGTCCAGGGCATCAATGTCTACGGGGCGGCCCATCTTCTCGATATTGTCCACTTCTTCAAAGGCGACGGGGAAATGGAGCGGTTCGCTCTGAGCGGTGATAACGATGAGACGGGGCGGAAAACAGATCATATGAACTTTTCCGATATCAAGGGACAGACCCAGGCAAAACGCGCTCTTGAGATTGCCGCAAGCGGTGGGCACAATATCCTCATGATAGGGCCACCCGGTTCAGGAAAAACCATGCTCGCAAGAAGGCTTCCCACTATCTTACCCAGGTTGAGCTACGACGAAGCCATAGAGACCACAAAGATCCACAGCATCGCCGGGCTTTTGGATACCGAGAGCGCTTTGATTCTTGATCGCCCTTTTCGGGCGCCTCACCATACCATTTCCGACGCGGGACTCATAGGCGGCGGCCATGTTCCCAAGCCCGGGGAGGTAAGCCTCGCCCATAACGGCGTTCTCTTTCTAACCAAGTTAAATTAATAATACCATGTAAATTCAAATCGGGGGCACGCTGAGGTGGGAATGGGCAACTGGCCTATCGACCATGGATTTCACCCCCTACTGCTCACTATGCCGATTCGATGGCAATTGAAGATGACAGATTGAAATGTACGCAAGGAGGCAGGGCCATGAAGACCCCGCCTGTCCTGTGATAACACGCTATGTCTATCTCTTTCCTATGGGCAGGCCGTCCCATTGCCGCAGACGTTAATCCCCATCTGAATCCCACCCGCGACCTGCGGGTTATCGCTCCCGCCGTTATTTCCTGTGAGCACGTTATTGGCGTAGCCGGCATCGGCAGCCAAATTGAGGCCAACCTGATGGCAATCCGTTACCGTATTCCCGGTCACCTTACTGCCGCTGTCAGCTGTTATGCCGGTCCCACTTCCAGTCACGGTGTTCCGACTCACCAAAGAGCCTGACCCGGCTTGAATGCCGGTCATTGAGTCAACTACGGTGTTGTCTTCTATAATGCTGTTCGGTCCTGTCTTGATATCCCAGAAAGAGGCTGACAGGATCTGGTTGCCGTTTACCCGGCTGCTTTTGCCCACCGTGATGCCCGCGCTTCCGTGCCCAGCCATATTGTTGCTTATGATACTGTAATCTTCCGCATAGATACCGTAAGCGCCAGATACCGAGCAGTCTCTTACCTTACTGTTGTTGCCTACCCGGAGACCCCCGTGTCCCGCAAATACGACCAATTTGTCGACGACGCTGTAGTCATACAATCTGATTCCCCCGCCCATGCCACCCGTGACCATTCCGTTGATGACGGTCACATTTCTCGTTCCTTCCGCTGCTTCAATGGGGATACCTCCAGGACTCCCATTATTGATTATGAATCCATTAAGATCCAATGTGACAAAGCTGGAGGTGATTTCAATCATCGCTACGCCGGTACCTTGAAGATTCTCGGTGAGGACATAGCTTCCCGGTGTACTGATCGTAATAGGCCAACCGGGGGTATCACCTGGCGTGACATAGCCGAGTTTTGCCCTGAGGTTACTTATTGGCTGCGCCCAATCTCCGGCACGTGCGATTCCAACACTGCCAACCAACACTACCCATAATAAACAAACTGCAAGAAACCTTCTTACCAATGGCTTACACATAACAATTTCTCCTTCGGTTAGAATAAGATTCAGGTCAAGAAAACGGAATGTCCTATACGGGTAGCCCAGCCCTCTCCCCAGGCCAGTAGCGGCGGTCATTTTTTCCGTGCAAACCCTTGAGGCGGCGCCTCCTGGATATTTAGCCCGGACAAAGTGTGTATAGTCATGTAATAGCACAGAATCATGGTTTGTCAAGGAACATCCGTAAGGTAACGTTCTTTCTTCTGATGGATGCTTCGTGGAGTGTGGATTTGCCCAAAAATTATAGTTGAAAAATGGCAATAGCCGTGTCTAAATTTACCTTGTCTCGGATGTGAATCAAGGCTAATCATTTCTGCCGGGGTGTGAAGTGGAAACATCCTTCTATCACCGCGAATTTCGTCAGGGCGCTGATCTGTTACCTCGCTGTTGCTGGTTCGTTGACTTGGTAGCGGAAGGTGCGGGTTTGAAATCTGCTCCCTATCTCGAATCCAGCGATCAG
>DATKMQ010000146.1 GCA_035541755.1 Syntrophorhabdaceae bacterium | reverse complement strand
AGTAGATCGGCAATAGAAGAGTCCCGGCTGCCGCTACGAGACCGGCCCCTAAGCCAAAACTAATGGACCTGACCCTCTCCGCGTTGATTCCTAGTAGCTGAGCGGCCTCCCCATCCTGGGCCACCGCTCGAATGGATCGACCCAAATCGGTCTTGAGCAGAAGCCAGAAGAACCACACAGTGAGCAGGCATGCTATGACGAACGCCACACAGAGCGCTACTGAAAAGGATATGCCGCCCACAATCCAGGCAGATGAGGAATAAGAAGTTCGAACGGAGTAATAATTGGAAGAAAAGATGAACCTTATTACCTCCGTGAGCACCATAGCTACACCCACAGTCATCAATAGCTGATTATGCGGCAGGATCGCTTCGACCTTCATGACTGGGTTCAAGAAATATTTCTGGATAATGACCCCGACAACAAAAAGACACGGTACGCTTATAGGAAGCGCTATGTAAGGATCAAGGCCCAGGTACTGGAAAAGCACGTACGTTACGTACATGGACACCATCATCAACTGCCCATGGGAAAGGTTTATGATGCCCATCACTCCCATGATCAGCGTCATACCCATCCCGATGAGGCCGTAAAGGCCCCCTTTCAGGATACCGGCCACCAGCGTTTGTAAGAAGACTTCCATTTTGCTTCCGGTACTGAGTTTCAGTTGAAGTCAGACAGTGGTTTTGCGCTCGGGACCTACTTCCTCGCGGACCAGGGAGGCACGGGATACACATACGGCTTTGAAGCAACTTTGGCCGGCCATACGGTTTCAAGAATTCCCTTTTGCCATTGCACCAGGTACGTGGGAAGTTCATTTTGCTGCGTCTTCTTGCCGTATGCTATGAATTTGACCGGCCCAAACAAAGTCATCATATCAGTGGTGACCAGAGCCTCACGAACAGCTTGCGGTGTGAGCTCCTTGGCCCGTTTCAAAGCGTCGGCCACGACATACATGCACGCATGGGCTTCCGCGCCGTGATAGTCGGGCGGCATCCCAAATTTCTCCTTGTACTTGTCATAGTACGCCTGAGCACCGGGATACGGAACTTTGGGGCCCCAGAGGTCCGCTGAAAACACATATTCGGATGCTTCACCCGCATTGGCAGCGAACTCCGGGAGGGTAAAACCGGCAGCGCCGCCCACGAAGAGCTTCGGGTTGAAATCCAGTTCCTTGGATTGACGCATCAGGAGAGACGCGTCCATGACATACGAGATCATGTACACGAAATCCGGTTGAGCCGCCTTGATTTTGACGAGAATCGGCTTGAAATCCACGGCGCCGGCTTCGTAACCTTCCTTTATGAGGACCTTGACTCCGGCCTCCTGACAATTCTGGGCGAATTCCTTGGATCCGGACTGTCCGAATAGAGTGTTTTCATAGAGAATCGCAACGGTCTTGGGCTTGACCACATCTTGAAGGAAGGACATGAGCCCTTTAGGATACTCACTCACAGGAGGAGCGATGCGAAAAACCTGGTCCCACTTTTGCTCGGTGATTTTGTCGGCCGAACCGGTAGTCACGAGGAACGGCACCTTCCGTTGCTGGGCAACAGCACATATCGCAAATGTGACCGACGACGAGTATCCGCCTGAAAGAGCGATCACCTTGTCCTGTGCGATCAGCTTTTCGCAGGCGGAACGGCCAACCTCAGGCTTGCCGGTATCGTCTTCTATCAAAAGATCAATCTGTCGGCCGTTAACACCACCGGCTTTATTGATTTCCTCAAGAGCCATCTGAAATGAGTTTATTTCTATTTCGCCGAACTTGGCCTGTTCACCCGTCCGCGGCAGAATGACCCCGACTTTGATCGGAGCTTCCGCTGCCCAGGCAAAACCGGCGCAGACCAGGACCCAAGTCAGAGTGATAGCGGTCCAATATCCTGTTCTTTTCATTACTGACTCCTAAAGGGTTCGGGAATGGTCGTTGGAAATGGGGAAGATAGCGTCACAAATAACCCACGTGCTATCCATGTGTCAAGAGAAAAGCGCGCAGCCAAAAATATGGTTGACCACATGGACCTCGGAGGAGTAATCTCTGAAATTCACATTCCCCTTTTCAGAAATCAAGGTTACTCCAACATCCCCTGGCGGGCCGGCCCCGGAGGTTATGCAGTGCTTCTTAAAGCGCGGGACACTCTTGAAGTGGTCCCTCCAGGCCTCACGACTCGCGAGAGATAATGGCACCGGATGATGTGCTTACGTGTATCTGCATCCTGACCGTGAACTGAATACTGTAATGAGGGAGATGAGATGGGATCAACTGCGTGGAAAGCTCTTATTCCTTTGCTGGTGGGGATCATTATCGCCGTGCTGCCTGTTCCACAGGGATTGACTGCGAATGCATGGTATTTCTTTGCTTGCTTTACTGCTGTCATCGTTGGCTTAGTCTTGGAACCGATTCCATCGGCCGCGATAGGGTTCATCGGTATCGCTTTCGTCGCAGCGATGGGATTGGTCGCGCCTAAACCGGCTGACTCCATCAAATGGGCATTGAGCGGTTTTTCCAACTCCACGGTCTGGCTCATATTCGGCGCATTCATGCTTGCCTTGGGTTATGAAAAGACGGGGTTGGGCAAACGCATTGCCCTGGTATTGGTAAAAGTCCTGGGTAGGAAAACGCTGGGTTTGGGTTATGCAGTCACCTTTGCCGACCTGATCCTGGCTCCGTTCACGCCTTCCAACACTGCACGAAGCGGTGGAATCATATACCCTGTTATACGCAATATTCCCATTCTTTATGGTTCGCTACCCGGAGAGACAGCGCGAAAGATCGGCGCTTACGTATTGTGGACAGCCTTCGCAGCCACGTGCGTCAACAGTTCAATGTTCGTGACGGCGCTTGCCCCAAATCTTCTGGCTCTCGAACTGGTCACCAAGACATCATCGATAGGCTTTGAGTGGGTGGAATGGCTGTACGGATTCCTGCCGGTAGGTATACCTCTTATCCTCATTCTACCGTATCTCATATACAAGATTTACCCGCCGGAAATCACATCCAGTGATGAAGTCCCTGCGTGGGCGTCGGACGAACTCGCAAAGCTGGGCGGCATCACGTTCAAGGAAGTGCTGATGGCCGTCTTGGCAATTCTTGCATTGGTCTTGTGGATCGGAGGCGGTAAGTTCATAGATGCAACAACGGTTACTTTGGTTGTCATTTCGTTGATGCTGATAACCGGAGTCGTCAGTCACGATGATATTCTGAGCCACAAGAGGGCCTGGGATATACTGGTTTGGTTCGGCACTCTTGTAGCCTTAGCAGATGGCCTCAACAAGGTCGGGTTCGTCACCTGGTTTGCCAAGGGCGCAACGGTCTTACTGGCCGGGATGTCACCAGTGACTACGATGGTAATACTTGTTGCGATCTTCTTTCTCATTCACTATATGTTTGCCAGTCTGACGGCGCACACTGCTGCAATCCTACCAGTGATGCTTGCTGCCGGCGCTGCGGTGCCGGGGATGCCCGTAAAAGTCTTTGCTCTGCTTCTCTGCTACTCCTTGGGATTGATGGGCATCATCACCCCATACGCTACCGGTCCGGGACCTGTCTATTTCGGAAGTGGGTACATCAGCCGCAAGGACTTCTGGCTCCAGGGTTTCATCTTGGGGATTGTATTTCTGGTTTTCCTGATAGGAATCGGGGTCCCCTGGCTGCTTGCGACCAAAGGCTAATCACTAGCAAGAAGCACGCAGGAATTGATCGAAACCGGCTTCTTGCCAGCGGTAACAACTTGAGTTATGTATTAGGATACTAACGTAGTTCATTTGGATGAACAAGGAGGAGGACGATGTCGTGGGTATGTATCTGCTCTGAAGAGAATGTTGGTGATAGGTACTCTTGCAAGAATTGTGGAAGACCGCTTCCGGAAATACCTATGCCGCACTGTCCTACAGGCCTTTCATTGCTTCGAGATCCGACATTGAACAAAGGGACTGCCTTCACGGAGCGAGAACGCGAGGCATTGGAGCTTGAAGGGCTTCTACCGCCTCATCCCAGTACCATCGAGGAGCAGGTTCAGCGGTTCCT
>DATKMQ010000145.1 GCA_035541755.1 Syntrophorhabdaceae bacterium | reverse complement strand
GAAGTACTCTCCTGTCTCAAACCTCTTTCCTACGATCGCCATGGCTTGCCCTGCATCATCGAGGATGTCCATGGGGCTTGCGCCTGATGCAACGAGCTTTTTTACCTCAGCCGTGACCTCGTCTTCCATGAGGTCTGCCATAAGTTGTATGAGTTTGTCGTTCATAGTGCCTCCACACTTTTTATTCGTCTGCGGCTAACTACTAAAAGGATATGCCAAAAGAGTATGTAGAATGCAAGCCTCCCCTTTCCGTATTCAATTGATATGCCATTGTCCTAAGTAGCTGATATTATGTTCTAATATCATTAATAGATAATTATATATACCTTTATTAAATCAATATGTTGAAATTATTGCAATATATTGAAAGTACACTATTGACAAGAAATGCTTCCTAAGCGTACTATTGATTCTTATATGTGAGATGGGAGAAATCCGACATATGTCTGGTAACACAAGATTAATTCGCGAGTATAGGAAAATTTGGCGAACCTATCACGCGATTGACCAGAATATTGTTCTCTGTTTTACACTTTCGCCTTCCCCAGTTTCGATCGACACCATTACCGTTCTGTCGGGGGCGCTCGCCATTCAGGTGCTCAATGTGATGGAAAGCCTGAAGAAAAAAAGAATTGCATATGAAAAGAAAGAATACGGAAGAGGCATTTATTTTTTGAATGATCTTCAGTTCGCCGATTTCGTTCAAAAGGAAGTGTCGCCCGAGGTCACGCAGGAAGTAATGAGGAAGATAACCGAATTTTACAGTGCGTCTCTCCCCGAAAATGATGAGAAGACTCTCATCCTGGCTGAACTTTACAGAAAAATGGAAGAGAACGCAGAGGGCCTTGGATTTATCAGGCGTGCGGCGCATATTCTCCTTGGTGCGGGGGAAAAGGAAAGAGCGCTCGTCTATTATGAACATCTCTTAAAGCATTTCGCAAAGAATAGGGTAGCAGACGATCAGGCGGAGAATTTTGTTGACAGCATTCTGGGCAAAATCTCTCTGTCAAAGCACCTGATGCCTGTTCAAGAACAAGTCTCGCTATTAACGGAGGCAGAAAAAGCAGCAAAACGTTTTGAAAAATGGGATTTTATGCCGAAGATTAAGCATGCACTTGGTCAGGCATTACAGGCTGCCGGACAACACAAGAAGGCATTCCATTATATGAATGATTTCTGGAAACTTGCCGAACGTGTTGGCAATGCCCGTATGCTAAAAATAGCCACGCTACTGACCAGTGAGTTCCTACACTGGAAGGGCAGGTATACCGAGGTAATCCGTCGCTATGAAGATGTCATTGAAGACCTTGAAGAATTCGAAAATGATAAAACCACTCTCAGGGCCACTGCCCGAGTTGGCCTGTGCTACGTAAGGTGCGGTAGAATAGCGAGAGGAATGGGGATGATTGACACAGTGCGCGCCAAAGCCAATCTGCTCAATCTACAGCAAGTAGCGAATTTCGCCGACTTGATGGCCGTTCTTGCGTTGTTTGATTTGCGGAGGATACGAGAGGCCGAGTTGTATTTGAACAGGTTGAGCGCACTTCCCGAGGAAATAGTCGGGCATTACATATTATGGCCCGTTAAGGCCTGTAAGGCCTATATCTTCTCTATGAACGGTGACCATGCAAGGGCTTTTGAATATATGACAAAAGCCGTGGAGCACTCCCGTTTTATCGGGTGGCACCATCATGACGGGGCGTGGAACTTCGACTATCTTGACGTCCTTGAATCAGAAGGTTTTCTCTACGACGAATGGAATTACGATGGTGAGATCAGCAGGATGCTTGAATGGGATGATATTTACATGAAGGGTGTTGCACTAAGATACCGGGCCATGAGAAATATGAAGAAAAAAGCTCCCATTCGCATAGTCTTGTCTGACCTGAAAAATAGCGAAAAATACCTGAAAGAGTCTGGGGCTGAGATAGAGCTTGGACACACCTGGACCGCGCTGGGGAATGTCTATCTCCTGAAGGGAGACCGAAAGAACGCTCAATCCTATCTCAATAAGGCGTGGACGTTTTTTTCAACGGTCGACAAGAATCTCTTTCCAAAAGATCTGCTTGTTGTCATGCCCCAGGAACAGAAAATCGAGGTTATGATCGACAGAATCATAAACATTAACGAATCCCTGGGCGTAATACAGGACAGGTCCTCTTTTTTGGAGCGGGTTATTAACGTTACTATGGATTTTACAATGGCCACGAGAGGGGCTTTTTTCACAGTGGACGCCGATGGCCGTCCCCGGATCGTGGCAAGCCGTAACCTGGATCCGACAATGCTCAAGCCAGAACAGCTCGCTCTCATCGCCGAGGTAGTGTCTGAGACGGTCAGAGAGGGTGTAGAGCTTATTGCGCCTCGGAACAAGAAACAGAATGGTATCTCTGATGATTCGCTGCTCAAGGCCGGTATCAACTGCCTGATCTGTATGCCAGCGAAACTTGGCGAGGAGAGATATGGGTATCTTTACCTCGATAATCGGCTCGAGGGGAGACCTTTTTCCGTCAACCAACTCCCTTATGTGAGACTTTTATGCAACCAAATTGCACTGGGACTTTCGAACATCAGGATTTACGAGGAGATGAGAGAGCGAAAAGACCGATATGAAAACGAGGCGATGTTTTATAAACAAGAAATGGGAATAGTTTCCTCGTCAGAAAATATCATTGGACGGTCCCAATCAATCAGAGCGGTTATCAATCAGATACAGCAGGTGGCTCCGACAGATAGTTGTGTTTTGATTACAGGCGAAACTGGAGTGGGCAAAGAACTGATCGCGAAGGCCATACATAATTTGAGTAAACGAAAGGACGGCGCGTTTATCGCGATCAATCTTTCGGCGCTTCCTCAGGAACTCGTGGCGAGCGAACTCTTCGGTCACGAAAAAGGAGCCTATACGGGTGCCCATGAAAAGAATAAAGGAAGATTTGAGCTTGCCGACAGAGGCACAATCTTCCTCGACGAAGTTGGCGACCTGCCTCTCAACGTCCAGGTGAAGCTCTTGCGCGTGCTACAAGAAGGATCCTTCGAACGGCTTGGCAGCGCCAAACCAGTCAAATCTGATTTCAGGGTCATCGCGGCAACCAACAAGGACCTCTCGCTGGAGGTCGAGAGGGGCACCTTCCGACAGGACCTTTACTATCGTTTAAATGTTTTTCCGGTTGGCATTCCGCCCTTAAGGACGAGAAAAGAGGATATTCCGCTTATCGCACGTTATTTTATTGATATCTTTGGCAAGAAGATGGGTAAACCGATAGAGCGAATACCAGCTGAAGAGCTGAATAAACTCATGGAATACTACTGGCCGGGAAATGTGAGAGAGCTGAAGCATTTTGTTGAGAGGGCAGTCATATTATCCGACGGAAGCACTATAAGTTTTTCTGGTCTTCATCACGGGCCAGTACGCCAGACCTCAGGCGATACGCTCATGTTGTCTTTGACTGAAGTGGAAAGAGAACACATCGAAAAAATCCTGAATGCGACGTACTGGAGAATTAGCGGACCAAAAGGGGCAGCTTCAATCCTCGGATTGAAGGCCACAACGCTTCTCTTTCGAATGAAGAAGCTCGGAATCAAGAAACCGAAAGACGCGGTCGCAGTCAGATGACGGGCTGTAAACCCTTTTGAAGGCAAATATCTCAGAATCGACTGTATGAATAGCAAGGAGAGGACGCATGTCGCACAAACCGGTGGAAGTCATTCAGTTAGCAGGAGATGCAGGCAAATACAAGGCAAGTCTGACAGCGGGGAACTATCTTGCGAGGAGCTTCATGGCAGGTCTATTTATCGCTGTGGGCGGTGCGCTCGCTACAGTCTGTCAAACCGGACTTGAAATCACCATGGGTCTCGGTTTTAAAGCACTGATAGCAGGAGCAGTCTTTCCCGTGGGCCTCATCGCTATCGTACTCACCGGTATGTCACTCTTTACCGGTGACACCATGTTGATACCCATGGCAGTGTTTCAGAAAAAGACGACCTGGGGTAGGGTACTCAATGCGTGGTTCTGGGTTTATATCGGTAACTTTGCCGGGTCTGTTTTCTGGGCCTACCTCATGGATGTGGGTCCCTTTGTGAAGGGTGGCAATCCTGCAGAGATCACTGCCTTCGGCAAGAGCGCCATAGGCATAGCTGAGTCTAAAGTTCTGCCTTATATGGCCGCTCAAGCCTCCGGGCTCTGGTCGGCATTTATGAAAGGCATTGCCTGTAATCTGCTCGTCAATCTGGCTATACTGCTCGCCATATCCTCAAAGAACATGATAGGGAAATTCTTCGGCATCTGGTTTCCGATCATGGCCTTTGTTTCATGCGGTTTTGAGCACAGCGTAGCCAACATGTATTTTATCCCTGTGGGCATAATGCTCGGCGCCCATATAACCTGGGGACAATTTATTGAGTGGAACTTGGTACCGGTAACACTCGGCAACATCGTTGGTGGCTTTATCTTCATCGGGGCAGTTTATTATTATTCCTTCAAGAAAGAGCTATCCACCAACGCGCCTACATAGGCTCAAGGATTTGTGGCTTGTGAGCTAGATCCCGTTTTGATCAACTACATTCCTACCGAGGGTCGTTATGTGCGCTATTCGCTTTTCTTGCTACAAGAAGTATCACGGAGGTACCACGTTGAGACTTTGTCCTGATAGCAAACAGGTTCTGCTCTTCCTGGTCGATTCGGGAAGACAATTGCGTTCGAAAAAGAAAAAGGGCAGGACCACACGGTCCTGCCCGGGATTGCGATTGTTAGCGAATAAAGGTTATTTCTTGAATCTTCTCCGCACAGCCACAAGGCCTAAGAAACCGGGAGCCATAAGGAGCAGACCCGGAGGCAAGGGAGTGGCGGTCGGTATAATCTGCCCGGTGCTCCACGTAACATTGTAGGAGCGCCCAGAAGGATCCCAGCCCGGACGGCCTCCCCAACGGAATGTTACCTGGCCTCCATCTGCGCCCATGCCGGTGAGTGTGATATTGCTATTCGGTACGAGGTACTGTACGAGCCATCCTCCACCTGCGAAGACTACGTAGTTCCCTTGATTGTCTGTCTCAAAGGCCAGGGCACTCTGAGTGGCAGCCAGACTGTTAAATACATCACTTGTCGCAAAGGATGTAGAAATGTACGAGCCATCGTAGAGCTGCTCCGGCTCTGGGTCTGAAAAACTCAGGCCGGTGATAGCCGAATTCTGTGCGAACACGGCGTTCCACGGCAATGCGCCGGCGGTCTGTGCCTTGAATGTTGCATAGTCGTACTGAACGTAACCGGTTAAGCTATTGCCGACGCCGGTTGCGGTGAAGCGTATGTCATCGGCGTAAGAACTCGTTGCGAGAAGAAGAACTGCGAGGAGCGCCAAACTGATATAACGGAAATGGGTCTGCATGCTGTATCCTCCTTGGTGGATTATCTGGCGACCCGGCCGGTCTCACGCCTCAACCCATGATGCTTGAAACTTGAGACTCCTCGGCTTTCCGTCCCATCCTCGCAGATGGTTTGGCTTTTTTCAGACTGTGCGGAATGTAACACAGTGCATAACTCTAAGTCAAGTAAAAGTTTTATCGAAATGGATACTGGCCTTGCCAGAAGCACTGAAACTGCGGTTCATGTGGACATTCATTGTTACACAATGATACCAGGTGACGAGAAATGAACATACCTTTTCTGTTCCTTGTTACTGTTAATGCCCTGTTGACCGGAGAGGAAATTGCCCAAAAAACCTGACGTTTTCTTGACGGCTTACGGCGAGAAATGATAGAACGTGGCGGATATATATGGCGTCTTATCGTTATCTTTAGCGGGCATGGCGCATCCCTTGAGACGGGCCAAGGCGTATTGGGCAAAAAAGGTCGGCAGGGTATGATTGATTAAGCAGTGCAGTGTGAGCCAGGAACGGGAAATGATTCAGGAGAACAATGCTTAAGGTAAGTAATCCCCTTGACACGTGCGCCATACTCGCGGGGGGGTTAAGCGGGCGTATGGGTAGAGACAAAGCAACGTTACGCCTGGGCGAAAAAAGTCTTGTTGAAGGCGTCTATGGGCTCGCCAAAACGCTCTTCAAGCAGGTCTTCGTGGTCTCGAGCTGCCATAGCCCGATGACAACGAACATCGATGCTCCTATCATAGGCGATCTGCTGCCTGTAAAAGCCCCCCTCGTGGGCATAGTGAGTGCCCTTCTACACGCTCAGACTTCGCACGTTTTTGTGCTCGCGTGCGATATGCCCTTTGTATCTGAGGAGTCCATATATGCGGTCATCCAAAGCTTTGAAGGCGAAGATATCGTCCTTCCAAAAACTGCTCAGGGTTTTGAACCGCTTCATGCCCTTTACAGCAGGTCCTGTATCTGCCACATGCTGAACTCCATTGAACGGGGTAAGCTCAATATCAGAAACGTCTTCCCTTACGTGTGTGTGAAGGCGGTGGAAAGCCGTCCGGCGTTCTTTGCACATGGCCGCTCGGTATTTCTCAATATCAACACAGAATCTGAGTTACAGAAGGCGAGAGACCTAGAGACGAAACTGAACGATGATAATGAACCCGCCTTTGTCGTGGCGGGAGGGCGGTTTCGGTAAGCAACCGTGAGCGGAGGATCGACATGAAAAAGACAGAGGTTATAAAAAGCGCTTGCGGTTTTTGCGGGAGCTGCTGCGGGATCCTTATAACCCTTGAGGACGGTAAACCGGTAGCGGTGAATGGGGACCCCGATGTTGCGCCGAACAGGGGCGGCCTGTGCCGGGTAGGACGAGCGGCTCTGGATTACCTGAGCAGCCCTGACCGATTGAAGAAACCGCTCAAGAGAGTTGGGGACAGAGGGGGAGGCCGGTGGGAGGAAGTTTCCTGGGAAGAGGCGCTTCGATATGCCGCTCGAGGGTTGAACCGGATCAAAGAGGAATACGGTCCTCAGGCCGTCGCGGTGATCCACGGCTCGGCCAAGTCAGTAATAGATACGCTCGCGGTGAGATTTGCCAATGCATTCGGCACGCCCAATGTGGTCTGCTCGGACCACGTCTGCCATATCCCGCGAATGCTTGCGGCCGAGTATACGTTTGGGTATTTTCCCGCACCCGACCTTCACAGTAAGCCGGGCTCAATCATTGCATGGGGGATGAACAGGGCACAAACAGGCATTTTCCGACATAAAGAATTCGTTGAGGCCCGTGCGAAAGGATCTCGGCTGATAGCCATTGATCCCTTCAAAACACCATATGCGCAATCTGCCGATCTGTGGCTTCGCTTAAGACCAGGCACGGATCTGGCACTCGCCCTGGGGCTTCTCAACGTGGTCCTGTCAGAGGGGCTCTATGATGCGGATTTTGTGAAGCGCCATACTATCGGTTTTGACAAACTGTGCTCGCACGTTGAGCGGTATACCCCCCAAAGCGTGGCTCAGTTCACCTGGGTCCCGGCAAATTTGATCAGTGAAGCGGCAAGACTCTATGCCACGTCAGGGCCGTCCTGTATAGGATGGGGTAACGGACTTGATCAGGGTCCGGATAGTTTTCAGACGAACCGTGCTATAGCGTCGCTCATGGCTGTAACAGGCAACCTCGATGTTCCCGGCGGCGAATACGAAGGTTTGAGTTCAGGGTTCCGCTGGTGTGATCAAGAGTCCGACAGAGGGCGCATTCGTGGACGGTGGTCAGCAACCATGGAGTTAAGAAACAGACTCACACCCGAGCAGAGATATATCAAGGTGGCACCCGATTTATTGCCCGATTTCCGTTACGTCACACCCAACTCCTTTGTCAGGGCCGTGCTCGAAGGGAATCCATATCCGATCCGCGGGGCTTTCGTGCAGGCTTCAAACCCGCTTTCTAGTTGGAACGATGTGAAGAGAACCCATGATGCCTTTAAGAAGGTCGACTTTCTCGTTGTCTCGGACATGTTCATGACCCCCACAGCGGCTCTGGCAGACGTGGTCTTTCCTGTCGCCAGTTTCCTTGAGTCCGATGCTGTGCGCATGGGGCCCGGTGGTTCTGTCGCTTACTTGCAAACGAAGCTTGCCCAGGTGGGCGAGAGCCAATCCGACTACGAAATCATAAGCGGTCTTGCAAAGGAGGCAGGCTTAGGAGAGTACTTCTGGGAAGATCCGGAAGACCTCTGGGATTATATGCTGGATCCGGCCGGTATCACCTTTAAAGAATTTCGGAAAAAGGGTATTTTTCACAACAGCACGCCCCGTCACTACAGGAAATACGAGAAGAACGGATTTTTCACCCCCACCGGCAAGGTGGAGCTTTATTCGACCCTACTCGAGAGCCTGGGTTTTGATCCGCTTCCCACATATCGGGAGCCTGTTTCGCCCGACGATCCCCGGGTGATCACAGAAGCGTATGACCTCTCGTGCACCTGTCGTAAGGTTATGCCCTACCATCATTCAGGCGGCCGGCAGATTCATCGTCTCAGAAAGACGCACCCGGACCCGATTGTTATGATCCATCCCGACACGGCCCATGAACGAAACATAAATCAGGGGGACTGGGTCTACATTGAGTCCCGGACCGGTAAGATACGGCAAAGAGCCAGGCTATCTTCTGATTTAGATAGAAGGGTGATTGTTGCAGAACATGGTTGGTGGTTTCCCGAGAGAGGTCACGAGGAGTTCTATGGATTCGCCGAGTCGAATTACAACGCCCTCATCGGAAATCAAGGCCCACAGAACCCCGAAGTTGGTTCATTTCCGGTTCGGGGCCTTGCGTGTAGAGTATACAAGGCCTCGTGAGGGGCGCCCGAGTAAACTGTTACTAAGGGTGTCCCAATCGTTGTCGCATTCATGCTCTTAGAAATCGCGTCTCGCAACACGGGTAGGGAGGCTCGCTCGTACACCATGGAAGATCGTCAGCGTAAACGGCAGTCCGTACGTCATTGACTCCGAATACTAACCTGCGAGTATATAATGATCCGTATGGAGATTGACGGTCGGGGAGGGTGGTGTTTAAAATAGCCATATGTATCTGAATGATCTGAAACCCGGTCGATTTCTTTCTTGCCGCATTCATCTCAGCCCAGGATCATAGGTGCTCCGTGACGGATATGTTGGTCCTTTCTCGTGTTCAATTTGCCCTCACCGCTATGTTTCATATATTGTTTCCCACCCTCACCATCGGTCTAGCCTTGTTTCTTGTGGTCATCGAGCTATTGTGGCTTGCGACCGGAGACGACCTTTACTTCCGGCTGTGCCGATTCTGGACCAGGCTTTTTGCTATTAATTTCGGGGTGGGCGTGGTTACGGGAATCGTAATGGAATTCGAATTCGGCACGAACTGGTCGCATTTCTCCTCGGCCGTAGCAAACGTATTCTCACCTTATCTCTATTTTGAGGTGCTCACCGCATTTTTCCTGGAAGCGGGTTTTCTTGGGATTGTGCTCTTTGGATGGAAGAGGGTGCGTCCGGGCGTTCATTTCATGGCGACGTGCTTTGTTGCCGGCGGCGCAATGCTTTCGGCATGCTGGATCATGGCTGCCAATTCCTGGATGCAGCATCCCACGGGTTATTACGTGCAAGGCGGTAAGTTCATGGCTCAAAGTTATACAAGTGTGTTTACGAGCCTGCACTTTCTGGTTCACGCGGCACACATGATTCTTGCAGCACTGGAGACATCTGCCTTTGCCGTAGCGGGTATCAGCGCGTACTTTCTGTTGAAGGGTGCGTATATTCCCTTCTACCGCCGTTCCATGGGTGTGGCGCTCATTATGGCAGCCCTATTTGCGCCGCTTCAGGTATACCTAGGGGATCTGAACGGCCGTCAGGTTTTTCGCTACCAGTCTGCCAAGCTTGCTGCGCTGGAAGGCCACTGGGAGACAAACGAACGAGGGGGGGCACCTTTTTCGGTCATCGGTATGCCGGACATGGAAAGAGAAAAAACGCTCTTTGAGATCACTGTGCCCAACGGGCTCAGTCTTCTCGTCACACATACCCTGACCGGGCGAGTGATTGGGCTCAAGGATTTTCCAATACAGGACAGGCCAAACGCCCCCGCTATTTACTGGAGTTTTCGCGTGATGAGTGGAATCGGATTTGTCTTTCTCGCCTTCATGATGTGGGCGGCGTTGCTCTGGCGCAGGCGCCGGCTCTTCGATTACGGGCCCTTTCTGTGGACCGCAGTAGTCATTCAGCCTCTTGGCTGGGTTGCCGTTGAGACCGGCTGGCTCACATCTGAACTTGGGCGCCAGCCATGGATCGTATACAACGTGCTGCGCACGTCCGAGGGCTCATCCCCCATCCCCTCCGGCAACGTCATCTGGTCACTCGCACTCTTTCTCATGATCTTTGTGGCCATCGGTGGAAGCTATCTCTACTATGTGATAAAGACCTTAGTTAACGGCCCGGACCTTTCGAGTCCAATACCGCCTCTTCAGATGCCCATCAGCATGAAGGTCCTCATGTCCGGTGACGAACGCGAGGAGAAACCATGATGAACCTCGTAGACATCTGGGCAGCGCTCGTGGGTTTCGCCATGATTCTTTACGTGATCCTTGACGGAATCAGCCTGGGCGTGGCCCTTCTCTTCGGATTTATGAGGGGCGAAACGGAACGAGATACCCTGATGGGCTCGATTGCGCCTGTGTGGGACGCAAATCAGACCTGGCTTCTATTCGGTGGAGGTGCCATATTTGCGGCTTTTCCGCTCGTCTATGCTGTATTCTCAAGTGCGCTCTACATACCACTCGTAACCTTTATCTCCGGGCTGATTTTTCGCGGGGTCACCTTCGAGTTCAGGTCAGAAGCGAAAAGGAAACAGTCCTGGGACGGGGTATTCTGTGTCGGAAGCCTTGTTGCCGTCCTCTCTCAGGGACTCATGCTCGGCGGTATCCTGACAGGCATCCACGTCTCGCAAGGACAATTCTCCGGCGGCCCTTTTGACTGGTTCAATCCTTTTTCCGTAATGGTGGCCATAGCGCTCATCCCGGGATACGTCATGCTTGCCTCCACCTACCTAGTTTTAAAGACCGTTGGTCCCGTTCAGGCACGGGCATTTACCCATGCACTCTGGTCAGGACTCGCGGTACTGGGATTTATGGTGATCGTCACCGTGTGGACGCCCGCTCACTATCCGCTTGTGTGGACGACTTGGTTTAGCGCCCCGAGAATATACTTTGTATGGGTATTTCCTGCCACAGGCTTGGTTGCAGCCTACCGCCTCATCGTAGCCCTGAAGAGGCGCGAGGAGTCAATGCCTTTGGTCTACGCGGTGATCCTTTTTTTGTCGGGCTACCTGGGACTCGCTACGTCACTCTATCCCTTTGCCATTCCTCCGAGCATCACGATCCGGGAGGCATCTGCCCAACCGGAGACTATGCGGTTCACGCTCTGGGGCGCCATCGTGGTTCTTCCTATGGTTCTGGGATATGTCATCTACAGTTACTCCGTGTTCCGGGGAAAGGTGAATGAGCGTGGCTATTACGGCTCATAATTGAGGGGCTCGGTCACCCTGTCTTGCCTCACTCTATTACCGAAGGGCAACGGTCTCCATAAAACCCGTGACAGAGGCCGGGTACACACCGAGCAGGAGAATAAGAAGAAAGAGAGCGGTAAGAACCACAGTTCCCATGAGCGCAGGGGCTCTTGAGAGGCGCCTTCCCGGCGGGAGCACATACATGGCTGCGATTATCCTGAGGTAATAGAATAGACCTAGCGCGCTGTTTACCACGAGGATTATAACGAGGAACCAGAGGTTTGCCTGTATACCGGCGCTCATCACGTAGAACTTGCCCATAAAGCCTGCACTCAAGGGAATGCCTGCTAAGGACAGAAGCGAGGCAGTCAGGATGCCGGCGAGCCATGGGTGTTCTGACGAAAGGCCGTAATAGTCCTCAATGGTATCAGCGTCTCTTGCCCTCCCCGACAGGACGGTCACCACACCGAAGGCCCCCAGTATAGAGACGAAATAGGCAACAAGGTAATAGGCTACCGCCAAACCCTTGAGAGACCCGGTTGAAAGAAAGGCCACGAGGAGGTAGCCGAAGTGCGCTATGGAAGAGTACGCCAGGAGCCGCTTCAAGTTATCCTCAAACAGGGCAAGAAGATTACCGGCGAACATGGAGGCCACGGCAATGAGAGTAAGAATCATTGCCAGTGGGGTATTGTCACCCATCTTGATAGAAGAGAAATAACGCAGCATGATCGCAAAGAGCGCACCTTTTGAACACGTGGCCAGGAAGGCGGCCACGGGCGACGATGAGCCCTCGAATACATCCGGCGCCCACATGTGGAATGGTACCAAAGCAAGTTTGAATCCAATAGCTACCACGACCATGACCGTGCCGGCCGTGGCGGCCAGGTCCTTCGAGCCTTGAAGGACGTGGGCTACTTCAGAAAAATCCATGGCGCCTGTCCTCATGTAGATGAGCGCTATGCCGAAGAGGAGAAAAGAAGAGGCGACCATAGAGAGAATAAGGTATTTGAATCCCCCCTCTATATGACGCATATCCATGCGTTGATAGGCGATAAGCGTGTACAGGGAAACGCTCAGAATTTCTAATCCGATAAAGAAAGAGACAAAATGGGTGGCCACTGTTATGACGATCGCACCCACGGTAGCAAGAAGCAAGAGGAGATAATATTCTTCAAGGTTCTCGAGATGGAGGTTCATATAATCATATGATAGAAGGCAGACCACAAATGTCGAAGCGATGATCAGGCCCGTGTAGAAAAGCCCAAACCTGTCTACCGTAAAGAGCAAGGTCACCCGCTGCGGGACTGAGGACAGGACCGGAAAGATCGAGAACAGGGCAGCACCGAGTCCAGCCAGGCTGAGAAGAAAGATGAGCCGGTGATTTCTACGAATGGCTATGGCAACAACGATGATGATAGCGGTGAGGCCAGTTATGATGAGGGGCATGAGGGCTGTGAAATGAGCGGTTGTCACGGCTTTCCGTCTGTAAGAAATACAAATGATTCGTCGTTCATATGTGGGGGTGTATGAGCCGTTCTCGCGGCTGTCGCCTGCGTGTATAGAGAGTTCGCGATATAATTCAGGCTGCGGGCGGTCTCGCGGATACACACGTTCGGGTACAATCCAATCCACAGCAAGGCTGCCATTGCCGCCCCCAGGCCCGCCATTTCACACACTGACAGGTCACATATCTTGGTGTCGTTCCTTGACGGTCCGAAAAAGACCTTCTGAACCATTGTCAGGCTATAGAGAGATGAGGCGATAAGACCCGACACTGCAACGACGGTCAGTGAGATACTCACATGGAAGGCCCCCAAAAAGATGAGGAATTCTCCCACGAAATTGCCAAGCCCGGGCAACCCAAGAGAAGCAAGGGCAAAGAAGAGCACAGCGCCACCCAACCTTGGGGTCTGTAGCCATAAGCCGCCCAAATCCCTTAAATCCCTGGTTCGCGTCCTTTCCTGTAGCGCCCCGGCGAGCGCAAAGAGAGCCCCAGTGCTTAATCCGTGAGAGATCATCTGGATGATCGCTCCCTCAAGCGCAAGCTCATTCCCAGCCGCTATTGCGAGAAGCACAAAGCCCATGTGACTTACGCTTGTGTACGCCACGAGCCGTTTCAAATCCGTTTGGACAAATGCCAGAATTGCTCCATAGAGGATTCCTATTACCCCGACAACCATGCCGATCCCGGCAAAATGAGCCACGACGTGCGGGAAGAGCGGCAGGGCGAATCGGATAAGGCCGTATGCGCCGGTCTTAAGGAGTAACCCTGCGAGGAGAATGCTCCCTGCTGTGGGCGCTTCTGTATGTGCGTCGGGAAGCCACGTATGCAAAGGAACGGCCGGCAACTTTACTGCAAAGGCCGCGAGAAATCCAAGGAAGAGAAGGGTTGCCGGGATAGAAGCGAGCGGTTGAGCTACGAGCGCCGGATAATCGAACGTATACCTGCCCGTAGCCTGCCCGTGGGCAAAGTAGAGTCCAAGTATTGAAGCGAGCATGAAGAGACCGGAAAGCTGGGTAAAGATGAAGAACTTGGTCGCGGCGGCGGCCCTATTTTCATGGCCCCAGAGGGCAATGAGGAAATACATGGGTACGAGCATCAGTTCCCATAAGAAATAGAAGAGAAAGAGGTCCACCGCAAGGAAGACGCCCACGATCCCTGATAGACACCAGAGGAGATTGAAATGGAATAACCCGGCTCGCTCTTTAATCTCTGTCCATGAGGCGAGCACCGCCATAGTCCCCAGAAACGAAGCGAGACTGACGAGGAGTAGGCTCATTCCATCCACTGCAAGATGGAAACTGATGCCCGCTTGGTCAATCCATGGGAGTCTCATCTCGAGTAACCAGGGACCCTGATGGGCGCCCGCGGCTTGAGTGAAACATCCTATCCAGGCTACGACGACAAGGCCTAAATGGATTACCATGGTTACGAGCGACACAGAGCGAGACCACCTGTCCCCAAGTCGCCCCGAGAAGAGAGCAACAAGCCCGCCAACAAACGGCAAAAGAATGAGCCAGAGAAGTATCATGAGAGAAGTACCATGGCCAGGAACACGATTGCGCCGAGCAATATGGCCGCCGCATAGTAACGTACCTTGCCTGACTGAGTGTAGCTCAGTAGAACGGAGCCGGTGTGAGCGGCATGAGCAATCGCCTCAAAGACCACGTCCACTGCATCTTCCTTGTTTACCCGTACAAATCTTATAAAAGGTCTGACAAGGCATGTTTCGTAGAGCCAATCAAAGCCCCAGCCCGAGAACCAGTATAGGTGTACGGTTTTCATGAAACTACTCTTTTGTGTACTCGGGGCTCTCGCGTTCTTGAAGTAGAACTGGTATGCCAGATAGATCCCTGATACGGAGACCGCCGAAGCCACGGCCATGAGCATTGTATGAGGTATTGCAAGTCCGGAGAGTAACGGGCCCGGAGGCAGGCACCTTTCGAGGAGTTGTAAAAAAGGCCTGGGCCCGGGAAACGTCTCGGGCAGAGCCAAAAATCCACTCGTTAAGGAGAGAAAAGATAGACAGACGAGGGGAATAGACATGGTCCGACCCGAAACGGAAGAAACAGGGGATTTTGAAGCCCCGAAAAAAACCAAAAAGACCACGCGAAACGAGTAGAGGGATGTGAGAAAGGCGCCAATAAGTCCTGCGGCAAAGAGCCACCAATTGCTACTCGCAGAAGCAAATACATCAACAAGGATCAGTTCCTTGCTATAAAAACCTGCAGTTACGAGTGGAAGCGCGGAAAGCGAAGCGGCGCCAATAAGAAACGTCCAAAACGCAAGGGGGATGCGTCTCTTAAGCCCGCCCATCTTGAACATATCGTGTTCCCCGCCCAAAGCTTTAATCACCACACCAGCCGCGAGAAAGAGAAGGGCTTTAAAAAAGGCGTGGGTCATAAAATGAAAAATAGCCGCTGACCACGCTTTGACCCCCAGGGCGAGAAACATGTAGCCTATCTGACTCAACGTCGAGTATGCAAGAACCCTCTTGATATCTCGTTGGCTGAGGGCGCTCGTGGCGCCTATGAGAAGAGTGGCCGCCCCGATTATCGCGACAACTGTGAGCACAGCCGGCGCAAGCTCGAAAAGTGGATGCATCCTGGCGATGAGATATACCCCTGCGGCTACCATAGTTGCGGCATGAATGAGCGCACTCACAGGGGTGGGCCCGGCCATGGCATCGGGAAGCCACGTCTGCAACGGAATCTGGGCAGACTTTCCCACAGCGCCGGCAAGCAGCAAGGAAGCCACGGCGAGGGCGATGGGAGAGGCTGCCGGCCATTGTGCCGACGCGCCTTGAAAAACCTGCGGAATGGCGAGTGTCCCTAAATTTCTATAGATCAGGAATAACCCCACCACCATGGCCGCATCACCAATTCGAGTCACAATAAACGCCTTCATAGCCGCACGTACGTTGTCCGGATCTTTGTACCAGAATCCGATGAGCAGATAGCTGCAGAGACCTACGCCCTCCCAACCGAGATACAGCAGGAGCAGGTTGTCAGCCAGCACAAGAACGAGCATGGAGCCCACAAAAAGATTCATATATGCGAAGAAACGATTGATCCCCTCGTCACTTGCCATAAACCCCATGGAATATAGATGAATGAGGAAACCTACGAGCGTAATCACAACGATCATTGCAAGAGAGAGGAAGTCCACGTAAAAACCTACGGTCGGGGCAAGTCCTCCTGCCTTAAACCAGACCCAGAAAGTTCTTGTCCACACGTCCGAGGCGGGTGGAATGGCGACGAACCTCCAACATACAAGGATCGCGCAAAGAGCCGATGCACCGAGGGTTCCTGTGCCTATGAGGGGAGCAACGCTCCTACCTATCCTCGAGCCCGCACATATGAGGACGAGAAATCCGACAAAGGGTAAGGCCGGGATCAAGGGGAGAAGCTCGAACATATCAGCCTCGCATTCTCCTCTCAGTATCGGCGTCAAGTCCTCGGTGGGAGTGATAGAACCAGAGAATGAGCGCAAGACCAACCGAGACCTCTGCCGCGGCCGCAGAGAGGATAAAGATAAACATGATCTGGCCGTCAGGCTCAGCCCACTTTGCCCCTGCTGCTACGAAGGCAAGCCCTGTGGCGTTGAGCATAATCTCAAGAGATAAAAGCATGAATATGACGTTTCTCCTGATGAGAACGCCCGTCATTCCCACCAGAAATATGATACCTGCCACGCCGAGCCCCGATTCCGGAGAGACAATCCATGTCATGTACGCTCGTCCTCCTCATATCGCGCCCGCCGTAAGAGATGGTGTGCAAGATGGTACGCTCCCACGAGGCCGGCGAGAAGAAGCACAGAGGCTAGTTCAACTCCAAGAAGATAAGGCCCAAAAAGGCTCACGCCCACCTGCTTGGGCGTGACTGTGGACCCTATGGTCGTTGAAGCACCTGTGAAGGCCGTTACGTAGATTACTTCCGCCCCGAGAATGAGAGTCATAATACAAGGAACGACCCACGCCGTAGGCCTCAAGTAGTCCTTTTCCTGTCTCAACGACCTGTGTAGATCAAGCATCATGATGACGAAGATGAAGAGCACCATGATGGCGCCTCCGTAGATTATCACTTCGAGCGCTGCAGCAAAGGGCGCTCCGAGGATAAAGAATATTACGGCCACGGAGATAAAAGATAAAATAAGGTAGAGGAGCGCATGGATCGCATGCGCACAGGTAATGACCATGGTACTCGACAGAATTGCGAGGCAAGCTGCTATTAGAAAGGCAATCACCATTTGAGTTTGTTGACGATCCTTTAAGGCATGAGATCGGTTACATCCACCGGCGGTTCTTCGTTTTGCGCCTGGCCCTTGTTCTTGCCCGAAACCGCCACGCCCGCAACCTGGTAAAAATCATAGTCAGGATATTTACCCGTTCCACATATGAGAAGGTCTTCCTTTTCGTACACAAGGCTCGATCGATCGTATTCGCCCATCTCGAAGTCGGTGGTGAGCTGAATGGCTCGCGTGGGGCAGGCTTCCTCACAAAAACCACAAAAGATGCACCGCGAGAAGTTGATCCGGAAGAATTCGGGATACCTCCTTCCGGACTCGTCTTCGCGAGCCTCAAGCGCAATACAGTCTACAGGACAGGCCGCGGCGCACAGATAACAGGCCACGCATCGTTCCTGTCCCTTGGGATCACGGGAGAGTATGATTCTCCCCCTCCATCTTGGCGGAACGCGCGGTCGTTCTTCGGGGTAGAGGATGGTCTCCCGCCTGCGAAAGGTGTGCAACAAAACAGTCCAGATCACTCTCAATATGCTCAGCATGGCATGAGAATTAGCCTCCTCGGGCTAGTACAAAAGCACCCACAGCGAGGAGGTTGAGAAGCGAGAGGGGAAGCATCACCTTCCAGGCAAGGGACATGAGTTGGTCATACCGGGGCCTGGGAAGAGAAGCCCTGAGAAGCACAAACACCGAGACGCAGACAAAGAGTTTAGCGAGAAACCAGACGATCGGCGGAAGGTACGGCCCCATCCAGCCGCCGAAAAAGAGCGTGACCGTGAGCGCGGACATGAAGATAACGCCGAGGTACTCACCTACAAAGAACATGCCGAACTTCATGCCCGAGTATTCAGTATGGTATCCGGCCACAAGTTCCGTCTCTGCCTCCGGAAGATCGAAGGGAAGCCGTCTCGTCTCGGCGATGGCCGCTATGGCAAAGATTATGAAGCCTGGAAACTGGGGAATGAAGAACCAGAGTCCCCTTTGGGCCTCTACGATATCTCGCAGGTTAAACGAGCCTGCGAGCATTACTACACCGAGAATGGAAAGCCCCATGAAAACCTCGTAGCTCAGCATTTGGGCTATGCCCCTCAAGCTCCCAAGCAGTGCATACTTGTTGTTCGAGGACCAGCCCGCGAGCACGATGCCGTAAACCCCAAGGGAGGATGTGGCAAGGAAAAAGAGTACTCCTATATTGAGATTGACCACAGCAAAATGGGGGGTCACGGGGATCACCGCAAGCGCCAAAAGCGCACAGGCCATGATAATCGCCGGTGCCATGACGAAAAGCGCCCTGTCCGCAAATGGTGGCACCCAGTCTTCTTTGGTGAGTATCTTAATCATATCGGCTACAACCTGAAGAATCCCCAGTGGACCGACCCTGTTCGGTCCATAACGATCCTGCCAGAGGGCAAGAAGTCTCCGTTCGATCCAGATAAGGGAAGCCGAAGAGGAAAGGGCCGCTATAAGCATGCAAAGGGCTATGAGTACTGATCTTATCATCTTAGTCTTCGCCCTCCGCTTTTCTTATTCTCGCAATTTGGGACGGACGTATCTGCCCAGGCCCCGCGATACCGACTGGAATCCCCGCCAGTCCTCTGGCCAGAGAAACATCTATTCTTGCAGGAAGCCGGTAACGCTCGCCATCCACGAATACATCGACTTCCTCCGAGTCTTTTGTACCGAGCGCGGCTGCATCATCAGCGTTAAGACTGATATAAGGCCTGGGAGCCAATTCTCGGATGGCAGGAGCGAGCATACTCATCTCGTCAGAGCCGAACACGTGAAACAGGGGATGACAGCGAAACTCTCGATTTAGCGGCCTGAAGGGGTCTGGAATCTCATCAAAATACGATCCATTGCCTGGCTCCTGTGGCTTTATCAGTTTCACTGCCACGTCCTGGTTCCGCAGGTCGCCACCCGGCTCTTTCTGGAACCTGTTGACCGATTGAACCGAATTCCATCCCGGCGACCAGAACCGTGTGATGAGCGAAGAGGGGGGTTGTCCCGTATATCCTTCCATGGAAAAACAGAGGGCTGAATCCGGATCGTCCTGTGGGTGAGGTTCGTCCACAGATACCCGGGCATCTTTTGCTGTTCTGCCACTATATCGATGGGACTGACGAGGAATCTTTTGTCCGATCATCCGAAAGTCTGCACGAGGCGCAACTCCTGCAAGGGGAGCAAACACGGGCAGGGAACCGGCGAGTTCAGAGATGACTTCATCCTGGTTTGCCCAACTCTGTGTTGCGGGCGAATGTGATGCCCGATTGAGCTCGCTTAACCAGCGCCAGCTCGTCTTTATCGCCCCGTCCGGCGCAAAGACGCGAAAAAACCGTTGGGCGCGGCCTTCATTGTTCACGACTGTCCCGTCGCTCTCCGTGAAGCTTGCCGCCGGCAGCAGAAATTCGGCTCTCTCTGAAGTGTCATTCAAGTACTGGTCGATGACTATTATATGCCGCAAAGCTCCGAGAAGCTTAAGGACCTTAGCGGCTTCGGTTCTGCGGAAGAGATCATTTTCAAGTATTATTGCCGTATGGGCTTCTCCTTTATCGACAGCGTTGAGCGCGCCCTCGAGTGTCTTTCCACCCATGAGCGCGACTCCCATGGTGTTGCACTCGGCAGGGATAATCGATATTGAGGCGGATTTGCCTGCTTTTGCCAGGGCGCGCGCCACGTTTTCCGCTGCCCTGAGTAATGTTCTGCTTCCACATCCCATACCTGACAGGATAAGCGGTCTATCCGCCTTAATTAAGCCGGAGGCTATATTTCGAGCGAGCAGGCTCGCCTCCCTTGTCAATTCGTAGGGCGCCGGAGCTTGAGGATCAATCACACGGGCAACAGCAAATCCAAGGCGGGCCACCTCATCAGGGGCCCCGCGATAGGTGGTTGAGGCGAAATCGTCAAGCCAAGTGCCCTGAGGTGAAGCGATGAAAAGAGGGCCCCTTTTTTGCTGGCAAGCTTCTCGCACACCCCTATCATCCCAAGGAGGAATACCGAGCCTCGCCGCAATCTCCATGGGTTTTCGACGGATCGATTGGAGTATTGCGAGGGCCATCATTGGGGCTGTGTTCGCCACATCCTCGCCTAACACGAAGACCGCGTCATGAGCGGCAACATCTTTGAGGGACGGGGTAGGGTGCTTGGCCCGCGACAATATGTCAACGGTAAGGATAGCAAGGGCGTGCTCAGCCTCGGCGAGGCCGGGATAGAACCTCTCGGCACCAACAAGGCGACGCAGCGCAAAGTTTGCCTCCAGGGAAGCCCTGGGTGAGCCAATGCCGATGATTCCGGAACCGGCAGGAAGAAGGGCGCGGGCCAGGAATTGAGCAAGGATTTTCTCTGTCACGGGCTCAAGCCGGCCTTTGTCGCTCGCTCTCATCATAGGCTGCCTGATCCTTCTCGGGCTGTTCACAAACTCATAGCCGTATCGTCCACGGTCACACAGAAAATAACTGTTTATCTCGGCGTTGTAGCGGTTCGAGACGCGCCTCAGTGTGCCGTAGCGTTCCGCCGGGATTGTGTTGCAGCCGAGACTGCAATGCACGCACACAGAGGGTGCGCTCTGAAGGTCCCATTTCCTTACATAATGCTTTTTCAGGGTTTTGTCCGTAAACACACCGGTAGGACATATCTCCACAAGATTCCCGCTGAAAGCGCTCTGTAAAACTCCATCTTCGAAGCGCCCGAAATATACATGATTCTTGAAGCCGAAGACATTGAAGTCCCGCCCCCCGGCAAAATCACGGTAGAAGCGCACGCAGCGGTAGCATTGGATGCAACGGTTCATCTCGTGGTTGACGAGTGGACCCAAATACTGGTTCCGGTGGGTTCGTTTGGCGTACCTGAACGTGCGGTAGGCGTGACCGGTCATGACCGTCATATCCTGAAGATGGCATTCGCCTCCTTCATCACATACCGGGCAGTCATGCGGATGGTTTGTCATGAGCCACTCTATGACGCTTGCCCGGAATGCCTTTGCCTCGCTGTGATCGATGGAGATCCTTATTCCGTCTGTTATTGCCGTCATACAGGACATGACAATCCTGCCTCGAGTATCCTGGTCGTCCCTGAAAAGTACGACCGCGCACTGACGGCAAGCACCTACTGAATGAAGCGCCGGATGCCAGCAGAAGTGGGGGATGTCGAACCCGAGGGAAAGACAGGCATGGAGGAGATTATCCCCCTCGGTTGCCTCATACGGTTTGTTGTCTATGTAGATTGTGGCCACGGTCATTCAAAGGGACATCGTCGTTGGCGGATGTGTTCTTCAAAATCCTCCCTGAAGTACTTGAGGGCGCTCTGAATAGGCTCCATTGCCCCGGGCGCGTGCACACAAAAAGTGTGGCCGGGGCGCAGAAGCCGTGTGTGCATCTCTAAGATGTCCAAATCTTCAGGACGGCCATCACCGGACTCTATGCTCGCGAGCGTCTTCTCAACCCAGGGGAGTCCCTCCCGACAGGGGGTACACCAGCCGCATGATTCCCGCGCAAAGAACCTCTCAAGGTTGTGGACCATGCCCACGGGACAGGTTCTCTGATCAAGGACGATCATGGTTCCCGTGCCCAGGCGGCTTCCGGCCTTTTGTAAAGAGGCGAAATCCATCTTTACATCCATATGGTCTCCTACAAGAAAATCGGTCGAGGCGCCTCCAGGAATCACGGCCCGGAACGTATATCCGTCCTGCATCCCCCGGGCATGTTCCTCGAGGAGCTCCCGGATCGTGGTGCCCATGGGCAATTCCCACACTCCAGGATTCTTGACCCTTCCGCTCACGCCGTAGATCTTTGTGCCCCCGTCATCCGATTTACTTAAAGACCTGTACCATTCGGCGCCGTTTCTCACGATGTGGGGAATATTCGAAAGGGTCTCTGCATTGTTCACAATGGCAGGAAGTCCGAAAGCTCCGCAGGCCTGGGGAAATGGAGGCCTTGAGCGCGGTATCGGCCTCTCACCTTCAAGGGCATTGAGTAGCGCCGTCTCCTCGCCGCAGATGTAGCGACCTGCGCTCACATGGAGGTCCATTTCCATGGTGAACCCCGATCCTAAGATATTTTTCCCAAGATATCCCTTTGTGTATGCCTCAGTTATCGCCTGTGAGAGCCTCTTTTGGGATTTCGCGTAGGCCCATCGAAGAAAAATAATGGCTATGTCCGCCTGGATGGCGTAACCCGCTATGATAAGTCCCTCGATCAGTTGATGCGGGTTACCTTCCATGAGAAGACGGTCCTTAAAGGTCCCCGGCTCCATCTCATCAGAGTTCGAGATGATGTATTTGGGCCGGGGTGCATCACTACCCATGGGTATAAGACCCCATTTCTGACCCGTAGGGAAACCAGCGCCGCCCCTGCCCCTGAGGTTGGAATCTTTCACAACATTCTGCACTTCTTGAGGCGTCATGGCGGCAAGCGCTTTCCGTAGACCTTCATAGCCGCCCGTAGCCACATATTCGCTGACGCTCAAGGGCTCGCCATCCGCCCTCATGGCGGCCGTGAGTGGGTATTCTGCGGCGTGCATGGCTTAGCTGTACCTTTCGAGTATGCTGTCTATCTTTGCCGGGGTCAGATCCCCATAGAGTTCATCGTCTATCATGAGGGCAGGGGCGTGGTCACATGCGCCAATGCAACTCACCGGCAGCACTGTAAAGTTATGATCTAACGTAGTTTCGCCGAGCGTCACACCAAGCCGTTTGGTGATGTGATCTAATATACTTTCATACCCCATGATCCAGCAGGTGACATTATCACAAATATAGATTACATGTCGTCCGACCGGTTTCCGGAAGATGAAAGGATAGAAAGTGGCAATGGCATCAAGCTCATCCGGGGTCATTCCGAGTAAAGCCGCCAGATCCCTAATTGCTTCGTCGGATATGAAGCCACGCCGTTGTTGAAGCATTTTAAGGGCCTCCACACTATGGGACCGGGGCTCACCGATTTTACTTAATACGGTTTGAATTTCGCCTATCTCTTTGTCTGTGAGCATGGTACGCGTTTGCCTTCTACCGGTCTACATCGCCCATCACATAGTCGATACTTCCCAGGATCGCTATGAGGTCGGAGACGAGAAGCCCCTTGCAGAGAGACGGCACCATTTGCAAGTGGGCAAAAGACGGGGTCCTGATGCGTGTGCGGTATGAACCAGTATTTCCATCACTGATTAAATAGTAGCTGTTATTCCCTTTGGCAGATTCGCATGCGAAGGCCGTCTCTCCCGGTGGTACTATGGGCCCCCAGGCCGTCTGCACAAAATGATGGATCAACGTTTCAATATCGTGCAAGGTCCGTTCTTTCAGGGGAGGGGTGGTGAGGGGGTGGTGGGCCTTGTATGGTCCGGCGGGCATCCCGTCCACGCACTGCTTAATGATCTTCAAGCTCTGACGCATCTCTTCAACACGCAGCACGGCCCTGGCGTAGCAGTCACCACCGGTCCCTACAGGCACATCAAATTCGAATTGATCGTAGCCCGAATAGGGCCTTTTTTTGCGAAGGTCCCATTCAAGGCCGCAGGCCCTGAGGTTGGGACCGGTTACGCCCCACTCAATGGCCTCTTCAAGGGTGTACCGGCCTACACCCTGTGTACGCATCTTGAACAATCTGTTCTTGAGCACTAATCTTTCCAGCTCTATGATCCTCGAAGGCATATAGCTCAAGAACTCTCTTATGAGTTCGTCCCATCCTTCGGGCAAATCCTCGGCCACGCCGCCGATGCGGAACCATTCGGGATGCATGCGTCCTCCGCAGATAGCCTGGATAATATAGAGGATGCGTTCCCTATCGTTAAACGTATAGAAAACTGGTGACATGGCCCCCGTATCCTGGGCGAGGGTACCGTAAAAAACCAAGTGGCTCGCGATGCGAAAGAGCTCCGCCACCATTATGCGGACCATCTTCGCCCTGTCAGGAACCTCAATTCCGGCCATCTTTTCAACCGCAAGAACATAGGGAAAATTGTTGAGAGACCCGGCCAGATAGTCGATCCGGTCCGTATAGGGGATGTAGGTGTGCCAGGTCTGTCTCTCCCCCATTTTTTCGGCGCCGCGATGATGATAACCAATCTCGGGTACGGCGTCGACGATCTCTTCACCGTCCAGCTCCAACACAATGCGGAACATGCCGTGCGTGCTTGGGTGGTTAGGTCCCACGTTGAGGAACATAAAATCTGTATCGCGTCCGTGTCTCTTCATGCCCCAGTCCTCGGGGTGGAAACAGAGCGCTCGCTCTTGTTCTTCCGCATCCAGGTTGGACATGTGGAATGGCGCTCCCTCGGTGGCCCTCGCCGGATGGTCCTTGCGAAGCGGGTGTCCGTTCCAGGCAGAGGGCATGAGGATCCTTCTTAGACGCGGGTGGCCTTCAAAGTCGATACCGAACATGTCCCACGCCTCACACTCATACCAATCCGCAGAAGGCCATATAGAAGTAACGCTCGGGACTGAAGGCTTCTCCGTATTCAAAGGAACCTTGATGCGCAGGTCCTGGTTTCTCTCATAAGAAATCAGGTGATAAACCATGGTGAACACGCTTTCCGGTTGTTGACCCCTATGGATCCGTCCGCGCTCATCGATGGCCGTGAGATCATAGAGTACCTTATAGGGCATCTCTGCCTCGGCCTTCACATAGTTCAGCACGGAGGCGAGATCTTTCCTATTAGCCCAGAGGGTGGGAATGTTGTCTAATGTGGACTGCTCATAGAGGATGGCCTGAGCGAAACGCCCGTTAAGCTCAGATGCAATGGCCTGGTCTAAATTCATATGGTCGAGTGGGCTTAAGGACGAGGTGGATTCGTCCGAAATATTGAAGGATTGCAGTTGAGCGCAGTGCTCGATATCCACCTGTGGCCGAATCTGCCCAGGTATCGTACCGAATTATTGGTTTTAGACCTCATCGGGTGCAGGAAAAGTGGTGGCCGACCCCCGGGATGCACGCTTCACATCCCTGAATACCGGTCGGCCCGGTCTTTGCCTTTGTCTTACCTCTGACAGCCAGGTGAGAGGCCTCTTTTCCGATCCGACAGCGTCACGGAGAAGCAAAAGCCCTTCCATAAAAGCGTACGGGCTCGGAGGACAGCCCGGAATATAAACATCTACAGGAAGAAATTTGTCTACCCCTTGAACCACACTGTATATATCGTACATGCCGCCCGAATTGGCACAGGAACCCATGGAGATTACCCATCTCGGTTCCATGAGTTGTTCGTAGAGCCGCCTGATAACCGGTGCAAGCTTGATAAAGGGCGTGCCCGCAATAACCATGAGGTCGGCCTCTCTGGGCGAGCTGCGGATCACTTCAGCGCCGAAGCGGGCGATATCATATTTGCTCGTAATGCTCGTAGCCATCTCGACATAGCAACAAGAAGGACCAAAATTGAATGGCCAGATGGAGTTCTTGCGGCCCCACGAAATAAGCAGGTCAAGCCTCGATAAGACAAAACTGCCGCAGGTGAGCGACTCGAGTCCCCCCCTCTGAACATGCGTACCGGACGATTTTCCGGTTCCTGTCAGGGACCATTTCATGGCGTATCAGCCGGTCCCGTTTTGTGATCTCGCCGTGCTGGCGCGCTCCAGTTGAGAGCATTCATGCGCCAGAGATAGACCAGGGCGATAAATAAAATGCCTATGAATACAACGGCTTCCATATAGCCCAGCCACCCGGTCTCCCTCACGGAAATTGCCCAGGCAAAAAGGAATACAGCTTCAAGGTCAAAGATAACGAAGAACATTGCGATGAGATAGTACTTCACATCAATCCTCATTCGGGCAGGACCGATGAGTGGCATACCTGACTCATAGGGCTCGTTGGTTGCGCGATCTTTGTGGCGTTCGCCCAGCAGATAGGAAAGGGCTATCATTGAGGCCACCAGCAACACGGTGCCCACACCGTAAAAGACAAAAGGCAAGAGCGAGGTGGAATCAGCGGTTTCTATTGACGCCTCCCGGTTTTACTTCGTTGTCAGTTTTCACGGTCCCCGCTTTTTGGGTCTATCGATGGCGATTTGTCACCCGCGGGTGCCAAAAGTGAACAAGGTACCCCCCTTCGTTACCCCTGTTCCTTTGAGGAAACGCGCCACGTACACGATTGTGCACGTTTAATACTAAGTCCTATCGTCCCCATGTCAAGGATTAGGGTTACGACGCTTTTGAGAGATGGGTATTGTGTGTGGGCAGGCCGTTTATCGTTCGCATTATTCAATCTACGTTGATGCGCGACCAGAGTATCGGTGGAGGTGGCCTTCGTCTTCTACCTCGTGCCGCTCCGCCGCCATGTGATTTGCCACAGGTCGCCGGTTAGCTGAACATCAGGTCGCACCTTTCCCCGTCGGATGACGCACGCTCTCCCGTGATACGGGACGGGATGCTCGCATTTTACGGTGAGTTCACGCGATAGCATTCATTTCGCATCTGGCCGAGCCGCTGCTCAAGGAGGCTCGCCATATTGTAAGGCAGGGAACAGCTATCCTGCTGGTTGTTCTTTCTGCAGTAGTCGTTCCAAGTCCATTGGTACTGATTGGTGGCGTTCTGGAGACAGTCGGAGAGGGCCTTGTTGCGGGCCTCGGCCATCTCCTGGGAACGCTTTTTGCGTTCCGCGGCTTCATCCTGGAGACGTCTCTCAATCTTCTCTTTTTGTTCCTGAATATCTCTATTGGCCGCCTCCACTTTCTCATTGAGCTCGCGCCTTCGCCGCTCTCTTTCCCATTGTTCTTCTATGGCTCGGTCTTTCATCCTGTTGATCTCATCCGTGGGCATCTGTGTCAGCTCTTCAAGTTTCTTCGTCTCGCGCGCCATGGCCTGATTGAGTTCAGCATCGCTCATCTGTGCCTTCTTCTCAATGTACGGCCTCACATCATTGATTGCGATGGCAAAACCGATGCCCTCGATAGCCACATTGGCCAGTTTTAGGAAATTGATCCCCACAACCTCTCCGCGTGTGTTGACGAGAGGGCCGCCGCTGTTCCCGGGATTGATCGCCGCATCGGTTTGTATAATCTCCCCCTGAAGAAATGGAACCGTTCTCCTGGTCGAACTGATGATACCTTTAGTAAAGGAGAAATCGAGGTTGAAAGGAGCTCCGGCGGCGATGACCGTGTCCCCCTCCGCGCATCTGGCGCTGTCACCCAGGCGGAGGGGCTCGTAGATACGATTTGCGGTTGCCTTTATCAGGGCGAAGTCCCTCTGTTCGTCGAGCATCACAAGATTCACATCTGTCTGAAATCCATCGGAGAATATTGCGGTTGCGGTCTTTTCTCTCATAACATGCGCGTTCGTGACGATATAGCCTTGTTTGTCCACAACAAATCCCGAACCGGTACCCGAACTACCTACGTGGATGGTGACAATCGACGGTTTTATCCTCTTAATGATAGAGGCGCTGTCAAGGTCGCCCTTGGGAGCTGAAGCAATCATGACGAATGGACGGCCGAAGTACGCAAGGCCTGCTGCCAGGGCGACGAGGATAAGAAGAGTGGCGATCAAGAGGGGAAGTCGCAGGGAGCGCGAAGACGGACGGTCAGACGAATCGACGACCCTGGAACGAGTTGCATCCGGGCTGATCGTTTGCCGTGGGGGATCTGTTTGAGAGGGGCTCCGAAGCGCTTCGGGGGATAATCCTTCCGATCTGTCAGGCACGTGCTCAGCTTTGAGGAAGTTGAGGAGATAATCATGCGCCCAAAGGATTTCCTTGGATTGATCCCATGGTATAAGTCCCTGATGAATCTTCTGGGTGAGGCGCTGATACGAAAGCTCAACGTCCTCTATGCCGGCGTCCTCGGATAGGCCTATTATCTGGTAGCATCTTATAAGGTTAGTATCCATGTCGATTGTCTATTAGCATATTTTATGGGTAACAGGTTATTTGTCAAGCATGGAATTTGGAAAGGGGTGTATGGCGAGCAGTCCTGACGCTAAGAGGCGTGCGTAATGCAAGTTGACATAATATCTATTATCAGCACTAATACCACAGATCGCACTCATTCCGAAAACACCCAACAAATATACCATAGTAGTTTTTGATAGTAACGCAACATCATTGATAATGCACCATAGCTATAACATTCAACTAACTAGAACTAAACCAAACTTGCCACCATACCGGAGCATCTCACAGGGCTAAGACATACTTTTTGATTAGATCCCCGACCTGGCTCGTACCCATTCCCATTTTTCCTGCCTCGAGCGATCTGATGTCCTTGTTTAACGCATACTGCACGCTCTTTTCAATTAACCGCGCGGCCTCACCCTCGCCGAGGAATTCAATCATCATGGCACCGGCAAGTATTCCAGCCAGCGGATTTATAACGTTCTTCCCGGTGTATTTCGGGGCCGACCCTCCGATTGGCTCATACATGGATACGCCCTCCGGATTAATGTTACCGCCACAGGCGATTCCCATGCCCCCCTGAATCATCGCCCCTAAATCAGTAATAATATCGCCGAACATGTTGTCTGTGACGATCACGTCGAACCATTCAGGATTCTTGATCATCCACATGCAGGTCGCATCCACGTGAGCATAATCCGTATGAATTTCAGGATATTCCTTTGCAATCTCATAAAAGGCTCTCTCCCATAGATTGAAAGCATACGTAAGTACGTTGGTTTTCCCGCATAAGGTGAGTTTCCGCTCTTTGTTCCTCTTCTTAGTATACTCAAAGGCAAATCTCAGGCATCGCTCCACGCCCTTTCTGGTGTTAATTGACTCCTGAACCGCCACTTCGTCTTTTGTTCCCTTCTTGAGCGTACCTCCGGCGCCCGCATACAGACCTTCAGTGTTTTCGCGGACGACCACAAAGTCGATCTCCTTGGGCCCTTTGTCCTTGAGCGGAGTATCCACGCCTTCATACAGCGTGACCGGCCTCAGATTAATATATTGATCAAGCTCAAAGCGTGTCCTCAATAGGATCTCTTTTTCAAGTATCCCCGGGGTAACACCCGGATGGCCGATTGCGCCAAGATATAGAGCATCGTGTTGCTTGAATTCGCTGAGAATTCCCTCAGGCAGCGTCTCCTTCGTCTTGAGATAACGCTCGCCGCCTATATCGTATTGTGTGTATTTGAGTTTGAATCCAAGCCTTTCTGAGGTCGCATTAAGAACTTTAATCCCTTCGGCTATGACCTCGGGTCCTGTCCCATCGCCGGGTATTACGCCAATATTGTATTCCTTCGTCATACTTCTCCTCCTATAAATATGGCATAAAAAGCGCCTTCTTACCGATATCACTCCGGAATTGCATGCCCTCAAATTCTATCTTCGAGACAGCCTCATATACCCTGTCCATCGCCTCTTCGTGCGTTTTGTCCAGCGCCGTCACACAGAGCACCCTCCCGCCGGAGGTATAATATTGACCGTCCACCTTCTTTGTCCCGGCATGAAAAACCATAATATTATCATCTTCTTTCAGGCGATCAAGTCCCTTTATCAATCGGCCTTTTTCGGGTTTTTCAGGGTATCCTTTAGAGGCGATAACCACACAGATAGAGACGCCCTCTTTCCACTCGATCTGCGTGAGAGAACCCAATCTGCCTTCCACGCATGCAGTCAGGATGGGCGTTATATCACTCTTCATTTTGAAGAGTATGGGTTGCGTTTCGGGGTCCCCAAGCCGTGCATTGAACTCTATGACATACGGGTGTCCATCCGACAGCATGAGGCCGCCATAAAGCACCCCTTCGTACGTGACCCCGTTTGCAGCCAGGGCCTTAATTGTCCTCAGCATGATAGATTCTCTGATTTCTTGTTCCAACTCTTTGGAAATAAATGGAATTGGTGTATATGCCCCCATTCCGCCTGTGTTTGGACCTTTGTCTCCGTCTAAGAGCGGTTTATGATCCTGAGCGGGAAGCATCGGCAGTATGGATGTACCGTCGGTAAATGCGAGATAGGACGCTTCAATGCCCGACAAAAACTTCTCAAACACAACATTGCGGCCTGCCTCGCCGTAGAGGCCTTCGACCATCAGTTTTTTTAAGACGCCTTCTGCCTCCGCCTTCTCCTTTATCACGTAGACGCCCTTGCCGGCGCATAGACCATCCGCTTTCAACACGAATGGGGCCTGAAGTTTATCCAGATACGCCTGCGCTTTGTCATAATCAGCAAAAGTTTCGAAATCGGCCGTAGGAATGCCGTTTTTTCTCATCAACTCTTTTGCAAAAATCTTGCTTGCCTCGATCAGAGCCCCCTTCCGTCTTGGTCCAAAAATTGGTATGCCTCTCTCCTTGAAGGCATCGACAATACCGTTTGCCAACGGATTTTCGGGGCCTACGACCACAAGATCAATCTTCTTGGTCCTCGAGAATTCGATAAGGCCTGCAATATCGCTTAAATCCATCTCAACGCACTGGGCGAGATCCGATATACCCCCGTTGCCTGGTACGGCCCAGATTTGGCTCACCTCTCTGGACTGCGACAGTTTCCAGACCAGTGCGTGCTCCCTGCCTCCGCTTCCGATTACAAGGATCTTCATGGGCTATCCTTTAGCCTTTTCGAGGTACTGAAAAATAGTCCTATCGTAATCCGATGTGATGGAGAATACCTTCTTGGCCAGATAGAACCTGAGTTCTTCGGTGGTTTCGCCATTATGCATCTTCATATCTTCCATTACCCGGGGGTAATCCTGCGGGTCCACCACGACGGTCACGAATTTGAAATTTTTGGCCGCAGCCCGGATCATCGAAGGGCCCCCGATATCGATGTTTTCGATAGCCTCCTCGAAAGAACATCCTTTGCTGATCACTTCTTTGAACGGATACAGGTTTACCACGATCATGTCGATCGGTTTGATGTCAAATGTGGCCATGGCCTTTTGGTGCTCTGCGTTGTTACGGACGTTGAGGATCCCCCCATGTATCTTCGGATGAAGAGTCTTCACCCTGCCATCCATGATTTCAGGGAATCCCGTGTAACTGCTCACCTCCGTGGGGCTCAAACCTATGCTTTCAAGATACTTCTTGGTGCCGCCTGTGGAGAGGATCTCGACGTTATAATTTTTCAGGAGCAGTGCAAGATCAGAGAGATTAGCCTTGCTCGAAACGCTTACCACAGCCCGGTTTATTTTCATATACCCTCCTTTTGTCTAAACGACCCGTCATGTCCCGCTCTAACCTTTGATCAACTTCCTTGCAACTACATATCAACGTCCGGTCCTAAGTCTATATACCTGAAATTGATGCAGGTCTTATACTAAATGTTGGGAGAAGTGTTTGTCAATATCTTTTCCGTTACCTTAAAACCGATTGAGCGAGGCCGAGCACATTCCTTTTATCTTCAAGACTCAAGGCGTCAAATAAAAAGTCTTGCCATCAAAGATATAACTCTTAATGAAACCCTCGTTTTCAAGGCTTTTAAGACGCTCTTTGGCCTTGTGCAAGGATACGCCGGTGATCTTTACGATGTCGTCGAGCGTAAGAGATCTTCTCTTCAGGATGGTCAGCACTCGTTGCGACCAGTTCTCTTCGTCAATTTCCCTCACAGACTTTTCAAAGTTACAAATGATTTCACACGGTTTTCCAAGAAATCTGCACGCCCTGTCGAGCTCTTCCCTGGTCAAGCTCTCTAGCCCCTCTTCTGTCGGAGGCCTTACGACTGTATTGATTTGCACCTTGTCTGCGTTGAGATCCTCAATAACCTTCTTGAATTTCTTCAACTCTTCCTTGTCATCGTTGACATTCTTCATGAGCATGACTTCTAGCCACAATTTGCCCGTGTATTCCTGCCTGAACCGTCTCAAACCATTGAGGATCGCCTCAACCTCTAAGGCCGGATGCGGTCTATTGACGTAACGAAAGAGATCTTCACTCACTGCATCGAGTGACGGAAGTACCACATCAGCAGCCATGAGGTCTCTTCTGACTTCGTCCTCGTAGAGCATAGCGCCGTTCGTGATGACCGAAACGGGAATACTCGTAATCTTCTTTACTTCCCGGATCATAAATCCAATATCTGCGTTTAAGGTAGGCTCTCCCGATCCGGAGAAAGAGATGTGGTCGATGCGGCTGGTTCTTTTCACCTTCTCAGCCACTTCATCGATGATTGTATGGGGGTCAAAAAAACTTTTCCGCGTTATTTCCTTGTCCGTGGTCTTTCCTATCTGGCAATAGATGCAATCATAGGAGCAGTACTTGCTCGGAATTACATCCACGCCCAGTGAAAAACCAAGCCTTCTCGATGGGACCGGACCAAAAACGAATCTCGTCACCAAGAGATAATAAACGATTCGGCCTGAAAAGGAAACACAAAAGCAGGTTCCGGCATGTGTTTGACCTTCTCTTCTGTTGACTTTTGAACCATAATATAATAAAAAAAGAGTCTCGGGCGATTAGCTCAGATGGTTAGAGCGCTGGTCTCACATACCAGAGGTCGTTGGTTCGAATCCAATATCGCCCACCATTCGATGTTCAGGGGGTCCAATGTCAGGACATAGTAAGTGGAGTTCCATCAAGCACAAGAAAGGTGCTGCAGACGCGAAGAGAGGCAAAATATTCACTAAACTCATCAAAGAGATCTCCACGGCGGTGAGAATTAGTGGAGGGGACCCCGAGGCAAACTCCAGACTACGTGATGCCGTAGCACGGGCGAAAGCGGAAAACATGCCCAAAGACAATATAGACAGGGCCATAAAGAAAGGCCTGGGAACCCTTGATGACGGTCAGAGTTACGAAGAGTATACCTATGAAGGCTACGGGCCGGGAGGCGTTGCGGTACTGATCGAAGTACTGACAGACAATAAGAAAAGGACTGCCGCCGAAATCCGTCACATCCTTTCAAGACTCAACGGCAATCTTGGCGAGGCGGGGTGTGTTTCGTGGTTATTCAGCAAGAAGGGCTACATCTCATTCGATAAGAAGTCAGTCGATGGCGACAGGATCATGGAGCTCGCCCTTGATGCGGGCGCAGAAGATATTTCTGAATCTGAAAATGAGGTTGAAGTGACCGTCGAAGTGGCTAACTTCGAGAACCTTAAGAAAGTATTTGATCGGAATGGGATTAAGTATACGGTCGCCGAAATCAGCATGATCCCTCAGAATTCCGTAAAACTTGAAGGGAAGAACGCTGAAACCATGTTGAAACTTATGGAAGCGCTTGAAGACTCCGATGATGTTCAGAACGTGTATGCAAACTTTGATATTTCCATGGAAGAAATGGAAAAACTGAGTAGCTGACCTTCCGGTACCTCTCGCCGCAAGATCTTACGGAAGCTTAATCCTTTTTACCTCTCCGCTCTGTCCGCCGAATTGGACGTCGTTCCCATTGAGAGCCAACTTTACCCCTGCTGCATTACCGATGAGAAGGTCATATTTATCCTGAGCGTTTAACACAACTATGTCCTGAGGGTTGAGCATGAATTCCTTTTTTTCCTTCTCGTCGATCACCACGCTAATCCATGTGCGCTCAAGGCAGGTTATCATGAGCTTCTTTGCTTCCGGCGCCTGGGTCTCGGCTATTCGACCTTCAGGGGCAGCGCGCCCATCTGGCGCAGTATTGCTTGTATCTACGCGAGCGGGCACATGTCCTGCGCCGTTCATCTGTCCGGAAAGGGGCTGCTCTCTGTAGATCTGACTCAGGATGACGAGGCCAACCAGAAGAACAAACGCGAGAGGATAAAGGAGTGCTCTCTTGGACAAACGACTAGGCTTTGGACTGATTTTCTGTTGAATAGGTACTTCCGCCGGCGCTCTGACTACCTCGCTCGCGAGATCGTCAAAGATTTCACCATATACCTCGAGAAGGTGGGCATATTCCTTGACGTAGCCCTTGACGTAGACCTCGTGGGGTAGAAGCTTCCAGTTGCCGGACTCCATGGCATCGAGCAGGGATTTCCGGATGCACAGAGAATGGGATACATCACTCAAGGTAAGGCCTTTGAGCTCTCGCTTTTCCCTAAGAAACTTGCCTATCTTTTCAAGATCGATGGACATGTCCTCGCCTTACGATAATTTCACTTTTCAACGAATCGCGGAGTTACCCCACATTTTTGAGCGCCGATAGTTTAACCGATTCATATTCGGTGTTTATATTTTATATTTTTAGAAATTAATTGCAACACTATTTTTAATTCTATTAGAATAATTGCTTTTTTTCTGTGCTCTTCGTCACACTTATTGTTTATTTCTGCTGAGTAAAGAGGAAAATAGTAACCAAAAGGAGGTATCTACATAAAATAGTGACAAAAACTGCCGTCGGATACGTGTGACCCTGTTATTTTCTAAAGCCCTGCTTGCAGCTAAGACGACACCGCTACTTGACGCCGGCCTGGAATTTCAGGTCCTCCCAGTCTAAATGAACCCTCTCCTGAATTTGAGCGATGATATCATCAGTTAAGTGTCTGAACCTGCCCTGCCCTTTTATATAGTCTGACACCGGCTTGAGTGTATCCGTCTTGTGCGTGATCTTGTATTTTCCGTTCTCGACCTCGTAAAGCGGAAAAAGGCCGGTTTGCACGGCCAATCTGCCGTAGTGAACAGCCTGATCCGATGGTATTCTCCAACCACTGGGGCACACAGAGAGAATGTGAATGTAGGAGGGCCCGTTTACGGTCCTTGCCTTCTTAATTTTGGCCAGAAAATCGAAGGGGTAGGAGGGACAGGCCGTGGCCACATAGGGTATGTTGTGGGCGGCGGCAATCTTGGGCATATTCTTTTTCTGCGTGGACTGTCCGATGCTATTCTTGCCCGGAGGGCTCGTCGTGGTCATGGCCCCATATGGAGTGGACGATGAACGTTGTGTGCCCGTATTCATATAGGCCTCATTGTCCACACAAAGATAGGTGAACTTGTGTCCCCTCTCCAGAGCGCCCGAAAGGGCCTGAAGCCCGATATCGCTCGTGCCTCCATCCCCGGCTATGGCAACCACATGGATATCTTTCTCGGGAATCTTGCCTTTATTCATGAGGATCTTGAGGCCCGACTCCATACCGGAGGCAACTGCAGCCGCGTTTTCAAACGCTACGTGAATCCAAGGAAGGCGCCAACTCGTAAGGGGAAGCGGAGTGGATATAATCTCCATACAGCCTGTGGCCATCGCAAGAACGGTATCCTTGCCGAAGACCTTGAGGGCGAGCCTCAAGGAAAGTATCTCTGCGCAGCCCTGGCAGGCCCTGTGGCCGGATGTGGCGAACTCAACATCAGGCTCATCCATGTACTTTTCGATGCCTTTCATACTCATGCTCTCACCCCTATCACCTGATAATTCTTATCATCTTTTTGCGTCTTCTTGGTCGAGCCGATACTCTTAAAGATTGACCGGAAATCTTCCAGATTAACATCCCGTCCACCGAGGCCGACGATATAATTCGACAATTGGATCTTCAATCCCTTGGTATGGACGAGCGCAGAAATCTCATTGAAGAGTGGCCCATTTGTTGCGCCTCCGGGCATCACTCGCTCGATCACTGCAATCTTCTTTTTTCCCTTAATGGCGGCGGCAAGCTCTTCCTGAGGGAAGGGTCTGAAGAGTCTCAGACTCACGTGGCCCAACTCCTTGCCTTCTTTCTTCAGGTCGTCGATGGTGGTTTTAATATTCTCGTTAATTGCGCCGAGCGATATGAACACCGTATCTGCATTCTCCGTATTATAGGTCTCAACAATGTTGTACTGCCTTCCAAAACGTTTGCCGAAGTCATCCAGCACTTCCTTGACCACGTCCTTTGACTCCCTGATCGCCATTTCCTGGGCGTACTTCGCCTCGGTATAAAGCTCAGGCATGCCGTAGGCCCCCATGGTGACGGGCTTGTCAGGGTGGAGCGTATACAGGGGATTGTAGGGAGGCAGGAACTTATCAACCTCTTCCTGGGTGGGAAACTCGATGGGCTCAATCACATGGCTCAATGAAAACCCGTCGAGATTGACCATGACGGGCAGTAAGACCCGTCTGTCTTCGGCAATCTTGAAGGCCATTATGGTGGAGTCAACCGCTTCCTGGCCGTTTTCACAGAACAGCATGATCCAACCCGAGTCTCTCGCCGCCATGACGTCGGAGTGGTCTCCCCAGATGGATAAGGGCGCTGACAATGCCCGGTTCACCGCAGCCATGACAATAGGAAGCCTGAGGCCAGCTGCGATGAAAAGAATCTCGTGCATAAGTTCCATGCCTTGCGCGCTTGTTGATGTAAAGGTTCTAGCGCCGGTAGCCGAGGCCCCGCAGCAGGCGGACATAGCCGAGTGCTCGGACTCCACGTTGACATAAACGGCGTTTAGCTCCCCATTTGCAACGATCTCGGAGAGATGCTCGACGATATGGGTCTGCGGGGTAATGGGATACGCGGCCACCACTTCAACACGTGCGAGTTTCGCTGCGTCAGCGACTGCTATCGATACTTCGACACCTTTTTTAACAGTCATCGTTCTTCCTCCACCATGGTAATCGCAGCGGGCTTGCACTCGTGCGCACATATACCGCAGCCTTTGCAGAAATCGAGATTTGCCCTGTAAAAACCGCTCTCCTTCTGGTAGATCGCGGCGTCAGGGCAGAAAAGCCAGCAGAGGCCGCATTTGACGCACTTGTCATCATTCCATACGGGCTTGGAGGAGCGCCAGTCACCCGTTTTATACTCGGTCGCGTTTCCAACTTCTTCGATAACGCATCCGACATTCAGTTCGTGCCATTTATATTGTTCCATCGGTTTTGCCATGCCTTAACCCCCTTGCAGGATAAAAGAGTATATTATACACAAAAATTTTCGGCGCTCAACATAAAAAGCCGTTGGTAGAATGTGAAGGAATGGACATGCTACCTATCGTAGTCCACCGTTTTCGGCCGCTGTTAATAATACTCGAATATACGTTAACAGTCAAGACTAACGTTGTGCCCCCGCCATGTGAAACATCGCACTTTATATGACCCCTAAAATTATGCCAACTACCCCGCCCGCGGGCTCGTCCAAGCATACCCCTAAAACAATTTCGGCCTGCCTGGCAAATGGCTTGCGCCCTGCTCTTAACGAGCGGAATACGCAAGCCTCCCGAATGCAGCCCGCCCGGTATGGATATTGACATATACAGGCGGTCTATTGTAATAAACTAAATGTGTCAAGCTTTTCTATCCTCGCCACGATCGCTGCCGTGAATCACAGTTTAAGCTTCTTTTCCTGCATCGTCGCTTATCATGCGCTGTAAATCCGACCCTGAATTTACACCGCGTCGCGCTTGCTCTAGTGTCCGAGAAACGGGCAGGGTATCTTTCACACGTGCCTTGAATAAACAAATTCTTCCCTGTCGCCTCCGAGCTGCATATGTTTGAGCTCGCGCCACACCCTTGCACTCCCTCTTATACAACGCAGCAACCCGCCGACAGCTTGCGAGTACTGCGCGCTCCCTCCCCTTACTGCGTGATGGTAGAATCCGGCTGCGCCGCCCGAGAGTAACGAACCATGTTTGAACTCAATAAAACGGGTGTCATTTACGTATCGGGCAAGATAGGCTCCTTTGTTTCATTTCTTCTCGCCGATACGAGGAGGAAGGTCGTGATATTCTACGACACGGAGGACGAGGCGCTCCTCACTCAGGAAGAGGTGGAGTTCTACACCAAGAGGAGCACCCATATATTCCCCGCGTACGCGGACAAGGTTTTCGAGAAAGAAGATGAGACAAGGAGGGTTGGATTTCTCTTTCATCTGGTTTCCGACGAACAATTCGTCGGCCTTTTTCCTTACAGCGCCATAGGACATCCCCTGGCGCGCCATGGGGCCCTGTCCTCGGGTATACAGAATATTCAGGTCGGAGACGTCACCTTTCAGGAAGACCTCATCGAATTCTTCACGGAAGGTGGCTACGATAACACCCCGCTCGTGCGCGAGGCCGGCGAGTACGCAAAACGTGGCAACATCATCGATGTGTTCCCGCCCTCTTCCGACAAGCCCGTCCGGATTGAGTTCCTGGGCGACGAGATCCTCTCCCTGCGTCTGTTCGACCCTCTTTCTCAGAGGTCGCTCAAGGCGCTTAACAAGTGCTATTTGCCGCGCCTAAAAGAATCTTTGGAAGATTCAAGCGATACGATCATAGACTATCTCAATGAACAGATGGTTCTCGTACATAAAGGTCTCTATTACCTCACTAAGGATTTTCCCAGCGACCATAACGGACTGTCGCTTAAAGACAGATGGGCGAGTCTTATCCGGTGCGTATTGAATGTTGATATCTCAGGCGTGCAGGGGGAGGAGGCCGGCATTTCGATACATGCTCAATCAAACGAAGACTTGGGCCATCTCTTTGAAACGCGAAAGAACGAAATATTCAAGACACTTTCCGAGAAGTTCGCGGGGCAATGGTCGCATCATAAGCATGTCTATCTCTTCGCGAGCAGCGAACACCAGGGCACGAGACTTCAGGAGATATTCAAGAACTACGGTGTGTTCTTCCCTATTCTGCCTCACATACCCGTTCGCAAATCGGATAGAGAATGGGGCATTGTCATAAGCCCGGTAAGACGAGGTTTTCGCACCGACGATATCATAGTCCTGACCGAGGAGGATATTGTCGGTCAAAAGAAGAGGGCTATTAAGAAGAAGTGGAACGGTTTCGACGAATTCTTGAGCTCATTCAAGGATCTTACCCCGGGCGAGTGGGTAGTGCACATCGAGCATGGAATCGGCGTTTACCGGGGTATATTGCCCCTTGTTATTAACGGTTTTACAAAGGATTTCATCCTCATAGAGTACCAGGAAGCAGACAAACTCTACGTGCCCGTCGAAGACCTCCATCTTGTGCAAAAATTCATCGGAAGCGAGAGGTTTAAGCCGAAGATAGACAGACTTGGCTCACCGCTGTGGCGGAATGTCAAAAAGAAAGTCAAGAAACAGATCGAGGATATTGCGGGGGAGCTCATAGAGATACACGCGGCGCGTCAGTTGGCTCAAGGTTTTAGTTATTCCGCCGAAGATGAGCTTTTCAGGGAAATGGCATCAGGTTTCCCCTTCGAGGAGACGGAAGGCCAGCTCAAAACCATCGAAGAGGTCATCCATGATCTGCAGAGCACAAAACCTATGGACAGGCTCGTCTGCGGTGATGTGGGTTTCGGCAAAACGGAAGTCGCGCTTCGAGCTTCTTTCAAGGTAGTGTTGGATAATAAACAGGTTGCCATTCTCGTGCCAACCACCATCCTTGCGCAGCAGCATTATAAGACGTTTAAGGACCGCCTCGGCGACTATCCCGTCACTGTCGGGATGCTCAGCCGCTTCAAAAGAAAGGATGAGCAGAAGGCTATCGCCGAACTTATCAAGAAGGGCAGCATCGACATCATTATAGGCACACACAGGATGCTCCAGAAGGACGTGGCCTTCAGAGACTTAGGTCTTCTGATTATCGACGAGGAACAGCGGTTCGGCGTAAAGCATAAAGAAAGACTGAAACTCATGAGGAAGGATGTGGATGTGCTCACGCTCAGCGCGACCCCCATACCGAGGACCCTCTACATGGCAACCATGGGGATCAAAGATTTGAGTGTGATCAATACGCCTCCCCTGGACAGGCTTGCCGTGAAAACATTTGTTGTGCAGTTCAATGACGCTATCATCAAGAAAGGAATCACCGACGAGCTTAAACGGGGTGGCCAGGTATTTTTTGTTCATAATTATATCCATAACATCGGCGTGGTCTTTGATCATTTAACAAGGCTTCTTCCTGATGTAAAGATCGTTGTTGCTCACGGCCAGATGGATGGAAAGAGATTGGAGAAGATCATGTTCGATTTCATAGACAAGAAATATGATATCCTCCTGTCCACGAACATCATAGAATCGGGTTTGGATATTTCCAACGTGAACACAATTTTTATCAATAATGCACATAAGATGGGGCTCGCGGACCTCTATCAGTTGAGAGGCAGGGTAGGCAGAAGCGAAAAGCAAGCCTACGCATATCTTCTCGTTCCCAAACAGGAGAGCTTGACCAAGGATGCCCTGCTCCGGCTTAAGATCATCGAAGAAATGACCGAATTGGGATCGGGCTTCCATATCGCCAACTACGACCTCGAGATACGTGGGGCCGGTAATCTCCTCGGAAAGGAGCAATCCGGCAACATCAATCTTATAGGTTTTGAGCTTTACTGTGATATGCTCGAAGAAGCCGTTCAGAACCTGAGGAATGAACCGGAAGTTGGCCAGGTCGAGTCCGTTGCGGAACTCAACGTTCCGATCGACGCATTCATACCGGACTACTATATTCCCGATTCGAGCCAGAAACTCCTCATGTACAAAAGATTGTCAAAAGTCCGCAACGAGGAGGAACTGCATGATATCCGGGAGGAGTGTTCTGATAGATACGGGTCAGCTCCGAAACCGCTTCTGCATTTATTCGACATCATCTCTCTGAAATGCTTTCTCACCGATCTCAAAATCAGGAAGCTCGACTGCTCCGGCAAGCACCTCGCCATCCATATAACCGATAAAACCCCGCTCAACATGGAACGGGTGCTCAAGAGAGCAACGGCCACACAGGAGGGACTCAAGCTCATGCCGGACGGGCGTATTATTCTCAAAACCGAAAAGAAAGCGGAGGATTTAATCTATTTCTTAAGAAATCTGTTGATGGAAATCACCATACGTGATATAAAACAATAGCGTCTCGTTATCTCAATAGTCCTCAAATGATACGGAAATATGGAGAAAGCGAGGGCGATTTTTGACGGCCACAGCCGACAGCCTAAAATGAGGTGAGAGGATGAAAAGAATATTGATAAGCATGTGCATAATGCTTTGCCTTTTTGCGTGTAAGAAGCAGGAAGGCAAGGTACTTGTGACAATAGACAACGATAAAATTACGTTGGACGAGTTCAATAAGGAACTGGACAAAATACCGGTGAATATGAAGATGATGGTCGCAACGGAAAGCGGCAAAAAGAGCTATCTCGACAGACTCATTATGAAAAAGCTTCTCTTGAGGGAAGCGAACAAGAACCATGTGGAAAATGAAAAAGAGTTTCAGACCAGATTGGCTGATGTCAAGGAACAGCTCCTCATCGAATCGGTTCTGAAGAAAAGACTGACGGCGGATACACAGCTCGGTGACGAAGAAATCAAGAAATACTACGATGCCAATAAAGACAAGTTTAAGAAGGAAAGAGAGATCAACACCCGGCACATCCTCTTAAAAACGGAAGAAGAAGCTAAACAGATAAAGGAAAAACTCCAGAACGGTGAGGATTTTGTTGAGCTTGCCAAACAGTACTCGATTGACCCCAGTGCAAAAGCGACAGGAGGAGAAGTCGGTTTTCACCCTAAAGGCACGCTCCTTCCCGAATATGAGGAAGCGGCTTTCAAATTATCTAAAGTCGGACAGGTAAGCGGCATCGTCAAAACCCAGTTCGGCTATCACATCATACGGCTCGAAGGAGCTAAACCGCCCTCCTATGTTCCCTTTGATGAGGTGAAGGAATTCATCAAACAGCAGCTGGCGCAGGAGAAGCAGAAGGAGCTTGTTGAGAAGTATATCGAAGAACTGAAAAAGAACGCCAAGATAACCGTAAACGACAGCCTGCTTAAGGATGAAACGCCCCAGGCGCCCGAGAAACCGGAAGCCGGTCAGGCCCCGGCGCCGGGTAAAGAAAGCGCGGGCGATGTTGCAAAAACGCCGGAGACCAAAGATTCTTCTCCCGCTAAAAAGTAATGAGAATTCTTCCAAAAGTTCTTTTCGTTGTTGCTTCTTTCGTCTTTGCAACGACGTGTTATTGTGAGGTAGTTGACCGCATAATCGCAATTGTAAATGACGATATCATCACCCTCCGGGAAGCAGAGAACTTCGTCCAGGTAGAAAAGAAAAACGAGTTCACTTCTGTGGACGAATATCTGACAAACTTGAAACTCAGGGAAAGGCTCGATTTCTTTATCGACGCTCTTCTCATCAAGCAGCAGGCCAAAAAACTCAAAATCGACGTGTCGGACAAAGAGGTAGAGTCAATTGTCGAAAATATCAAGAAGCAAAATCTCATCACGGAGATTGAATTAAAGGAGCAACTCAAGCGGGAAAATATCACCTACGAGAATTTCGTAGAGGGGATTAGACTAAGCGTTTTACGGAGCCGCGTATTGGGGCGGGTTATCTCACCCGAAGTCAATATCACTAATGCGGACTTGAAATTGTACTACGACCGGCACAAAGAAGAGTATGTCCAGGAAGAATACCATCTCGGACAGATATTCGTCTCAAATCAAAGAAACGATGCAAGTTCAAGGGCACAAAACGCCTACAGGCTTCTTCTCCAGGGTGCGTCCTTTGAAGATATGGCAAAACAGTATTCTGACGATCCCTCTGCCAATCAGGGAGGGGACATAGGATTGGTCAAGGGTGGGGAAGTTCTTCCGGCCTTGAGGGAGTCTCTCAAGGGCCTCGCCCCAGGCAAATACACGAATGTGATTCAGACCCCTTACGGATTTCATATACTCAAACTCATCGAAATACAAAAGGGAGATGTGCCTTCATTCGAGACGTTGAAGGACAAGATGCATGAACGTATTGTTTCCGAAGAATCGGAAAAACGGTACAAGGATTATATCAACAAACTGAGGCAGGCTTCTTACATAGAGGTCAAGATCTGAAACGCGTAGCCGTAACAATGGGAGACCCTGCAGGTATCGGCGGGGAAATCATCCTGAAGTCCCTTAAGGAAATCTGCAAAAGAAGCATGCCCGTTATCGTGGGCGATCTTTCGGCCATCACCGCCCTCAGACAGAAAGTCTTTTCAAATCAAACGTTTCACTTTAAAAGATTCAAGGAGGGCGGCCCGGGAGAGATCGAATTCCTCGACATGGCGTGCATCAGCTCCGTAGATTTCGGGTCACTTGATAGACGATACGGAGAGGCTTCATATCGGTATATTACGGAGGCTCTAAAACTGACCTTTCTCGGGGAAGTCTCGGCCATGGTGACCTGTCCTATCAGCAAGGCATCAATCCATCTGGCAGGCGTCCCCTTCACCGGGCATACCGAGCTGCTCGCCCATTTCTGCGGGGTCACGCACTACATCATGATGATGGCTAACCCAATCATGCGGGTGTCTCTCGTCACCATACATATTCCCTTGCGAAGCGTGGCGCCATCTGTCTCGCGGGATGCGGTTCTTTCCTGCATATCCATCACGGAAAAATCTCTCAGGAATTTATTCGGTTTGAGTAAACCCCACATCAAGGTTTGTGGGCTTAACCCACATGCAGGCGAAAACAGAACTATCGGTGACGAAGAAGTCCGTATTCAAGAGGCCATCGATCAAGCGCGATCAATGGGTATCAATGTTTATGGCCCCTATCCCGCCGATACACTCTTCCATAAAGTCGACTGCGATGCATACGTCGCCATGTACCACGATCAAGGCCTTATACCGGTAAAGACTCTCGATTTCAAAAGAACGGTGAATGTCACGCTGGGCTTGCCATTCGTACGGACCTCTCCCGGCCATGGGACAGGTTTCGACATAGCAGGGACGGGCCTGGCCGACCCATCGAGCTTCATAGAAGCGTACCGGCTGGCCGAACGACTATCCGGCTAGATCGACGAGGATCGCCCGTATTTGACGCCTTTACAGCCCCTGTCCTGTCAGGATTTGGAGGATCTCGATGTACCGGGCTCGGGCTTT
>DATKMQ010000144.1 GCA_035541755.1 Syntrophorhabdaceae bacterium | reverse complement strand
GATATTGACGGCCTATGTCGGGACTACCTGTGTGGGCTTCATCCTCACTGCAGTCAGCCAGCGGTCTGTGGGCCACTTCCGACTCCTAGTTGTCCTAAGTGTGATCGCGGTGATCTTCTCCTGGTTGCTCCTGCATACCTCCTTTGGCCTGCACTATACGCGGCTGTATTACCAAGAAACGGACAGAAAAGGTCGGGTTTCACCGGAAGACATGCGCCGGGGCTTTATTTTCCCAGGGATAATTGATCCTACCTACGAAGATTTCCTCTATGTCTCCTTCACCATCGCTTTGACCTATTCTATGAGTGACGTGAATGTAACCAGCCGCATACACAAGCGGGTGGTGGTGATCCACGCTCTGATTTCATTTCTATTTTATTACACAATCCTTGCAGTCGTGCTGAATGCCATCGTGACTTCTTGATCCACTCCTGGGGCTGCCAAGCATTTTGAATCCCATCAAACGTCGGGCGGGATAAGGAATTTCCTGCTTGTTGCATGGTCTAACCTCCAATCGAGCTTCACATCCATTTGCACTGGCCTTCGCGTTTGCCTTAATTGCTTCCACATGCGACCAAAAAATTCTCACAGAAGTCTTGGGAGGAACTACTCCACACTAAAATAGTTACATACGAAGACCTTTACATAAGATCTCCGTCGTACCGAGAAACAACAGATGAACTGTAGCAGCGAAAAGCTCGGAGAGTAGGCCTGTCAGTGCAACTGCCCCCACATGATGTAAGTTGAACGAGTTTCGGCATCGTAAGGGATTTATCTGAGACAGGGCTTCGGGTGGCACGCACCTCGCATACCTGTTTTCTATGGACAAATTCGAGGACAAACACCGCGCGCCGCTGACCGTCAGCCGGCAAGGCTGGCCCAATTAAAGAGAATGCCCGAGTGTCTGTGCTTGTCTCTGCCTTCTATCGTTCCGAACCGCGTTTCGCACCCCAAGCCACGAGCATATCCGCGAGAGAGTCGATCAGGTCCAGAGGGGTTAGCTCGAGTTCTTTGTCTTTCACGTTGACGTCAGCTCCCCGGGCGACCAGCGAGCTGAGGACCGGTTGATAGTAGAATAGGCTGCGATGCGCCGCCATCCAAAACGCAGTCTGGCCGCTTTCGTTCACCGCGTGCACGTTGGCACCGTGTGCGAGGAGTTCGTCCAGCACTAACTGGTGAGCTTCTCGCGCGGCTTCCATCAGTGCTGAAATTCCAGTGTGGTCCTGTGCGTTTACGTCGGCGCCTTTGTTTAGCAGCTCCCTTACCACGAAATCGTGTCCACCATGCGCCGCTTCCATAAGAGCGGTTCGCTTCCGTTGGTCGTGGGCGTTCACATCTGCCCCATGCTCCAGGAGCAATATCACAATCGGATAGCTACCGCTTGAGGAAGCTTCCATGAGCGCAGTCCGGTCGCGTTCATCCCGAAGGTCGACGTCCCCTCCGTTCTCCAGCAGCAGCTCAGCAATGTAAGTATGGCCCTTTGCTGCTGCCTCCATCAAACCTGTACGATACTGCGCATCATGCGCATTCACGTCGACTCCTTCAGCAATGCGCTCGCGGACGATGTCCAGGTAGTTGTCTTTACATGCAGCGACGAATTTGTCATCCCGCGCCATGAGTATCCCCTCCTTGGATGTAAATCAGGTTCACGGTCCCTCGCTGAAAAGCGGCGTCAATGAAGGTTCCCGCGAAGACCAGGCGCACGTACGGCAGGTTGTCAAAAAAACAGTTGCCGATGGATGGTGATACATTTTTCTATTGCCTGAGCCTTCATATTCAAATCGGAAACCTACTGCACGGGCTATTCCCCGGCATGAGAAAACAATTCGTCAACCCGCCTAAGAGATTCCTGGAGATTACTCAGGATGCCTTGAATTGCATTCTCCTCTAACACGACCTGTTGATCTTGCCAGGGTATGGATTCTCGTGCGGCAATCTTAGATACAAGCATATCATTTTTGTTTATACGCTCGGTGGTAGCAAGCCCTCTGGCTATCATCTTCTTTTCGTAATCTTCCCTCTGGCGAGACTTATGCGGTTTACCGGTTTGAACAGCAAAGAGAGCGTCCTGCCAGAAGAGCGGTTGATACACGATCGTAACTCCCGTCATAATTTCACGCAGCTCCCGTACATGTGCGGGGGAG
>DATKMQ010000143.1 GCA_035541755.1 Syntrophorhabdaceae bacterium | reverse complement strand
GGGGGCTGGACAGTCTCTGATTGAGCGGGATACGCTGACCTTGAAAGGAGCCCGCCTACCGAAAGGAGTGCTCCGGCTGCGAGTGATGTCTCGAGAAATTGTCTTCGGTTCACGATCTTCATAAGGTCTCCTCCTTACGTAATGGTGCTGTTGACAGCAAAGTGAATCTTTTCCTGATTCATTCTACCACCTTCAGACTCGGTCTTTCCATAAAAGCACCAAAAAGAATGAGAATTGTCAGCACCTCGGCCTGATCCGTCCCTAACCTGCTGAGTTTGTTAGATACTGTTGGATATAAGCCTCATGGTATAAAAGTGTTTCCCCTGCTCAGCCCTGTGAGATAGCTTAGGGGATTACTGTTAGGAGGGAGTTAAGTCTTGGTTAAGATATGTTCATGCTTCCCTGCAGATTGTCAGACGACCGAGAACGGTGATTTTCAATTTCAAAAAAGTTTATAATAGAGTGTGTCTAAAATTATCCTCTGCGTCGACATGGACGCCTTCTTTGCATCCGTGGAACAGCAGGTCAACTCTGCTCTTCAGGGTAAACCCATTGCCGTAACCGGCGCCGGCGCACGAACAGTCATCACCACCTCTTCCTATGAGGCAAGGGCATACGGTGTGAGAACAGGGATGACTCCGCACGAGGCAAAGAAGCTCTGTCCCCATATTATCTTCGTCGTCGGCAACCACACACGGTATGCCGAGATCTGCGGCAGGCTCGAAAAGATCTGCGAACGCTTTACGCCCGATATCGAGATCTATTCCATAGACGAAATATTCCTCGACATAACCGGATCACACCATCTTTTCGGGGGTCCCGATGGGTTAGCCCGGACCATCAAGAAGACCGTCAAGGATGAGCTCGGTATCAACTGCACCATCGGGATGGGCCCCAATATCTTGATCGCCAAGCTGGCAAGCGATCTTGCCAAACCTGACGGTCTTCGGTGGATAGATAAAGATGCGATACCTTCGGTTCTTGAGACACTTCCCGTAAGAAAGCTCTGGGGTCACCTTTTCTTTCGGACAAACGTCGAGCTAAGTGGAAGACTTTTTTCACCAAGAGCTTCACATGCTTCACTGTAAAGCGCATATAAAGAGTCTCTTAATCGTTGACGCTCTTTCCTTGGGAGTACAGAAAATATTCTAAGCTGCAGAGGTCTCTTAACAACTAAACGATACGCCGCGCGCCCCTTTTCAGTCAATTCGAAACGTATACCGTTTTTTCTGTGCTCCCCCTCGATCTCTCTTAATAGCCCTGATTTTTCCATTCTGCGCAGTAATTCATGGACAGAATGGCGTTCTCTAATTATCTGCCGGGCGATGTCGTCGGTCCTTGCGCTGCCACCTAGATTTTGAATAACAATCAAAACAGCTCCTTTATCGGGATTTAGTCCGTATCGGGTCAATTCTCTTTCCCTTACCCTACGTACTTTATCCCTCGCCCAACCTAGGAGTCTAAGCAGATCCTGTATTTCTTCCTTCGGCGGCTGATCTTCCGGTTTCTCAACGCGGTTATTCTTAATTCCCTTTAATGTACCTGCCGTGCTCGTTCCTGTTTTCATAAACTGCAAACAACCTCACCGTCAATTTATTATAACGTATTTGTGTATGGTTTGAAAGGGGAAGAAGGTTCAGATGATTGACTGTTCAAATGACCAACTTGCGACCCGACTTCACGACTCGTTCCCGTTGGCTGGCTAATTCTTAGTCAGATGACGTGAGATCCTTTCTCACCGTAATCGCTGTTCTGCCTTGAGCAATAAGTGTTTCTCCATCGAGATCAAGAGCCGTTACTTTCGTATAGGTGCTGCCAAAGTCAACGAAGATGCCGATATCGGGCATTTATTACTAGATCTCCTGTAGAATGGTAGATTACAATTCATCTCTTTTACAGGGGTATGCCTTCCCATCTCTCACGTCTATATACCCTGTTTGTTCAAGTTCATCGAGCATGAGTTCCACAATGATGGGGGTGAGAGGTGGAAAAATCTTGTCCCGCTCCCAATCGGTAAAACGGTTCAGAATCGCTTCGGCAGTAATACCCGGTTCTTTCTCTATTTTCTTCAGGATGCTCATTTCTCTCATGTAATAGGGGGTGTCGAAACCTCCCGAAGCAAGGTCAAAAGGTTCAGCTATGAAAAGAGCAGAGGTTCTGCTGTCGTTACATGAAACAGGCCAACCCGTTGGCAGCGAAGACATGCTTCCCGCACCGGTGCTTTTCCTAACCGGAGCATATCCAACACCATCGTACTGCTTCATTCTTGGATCAAGCCTGCTATGCCCCCCGTATCGCATAAGCGAACGCTCAGAACCTTTGTTGCCGAGGTCGTGAATCATTTTAATTACCGAAGCCATCTGAGCGATAAGGCTGGGGCATACCCTCCCGGTAAAACGTTCGCCGTCATAAATGATTTCATCACCTATTTTGTAGCCGAAATGACATGGGTACTCTTCGACATTACCGGTAAAATCGATCAGCGTGAATCTTATTTTGAAGGGCATCTTTTCTCCTTTTGTCTATGATCATCATCACAATTGAGATCGTTCCAATATACGTGAACAAGACCTTTTGGTACAAAACAAGGCAACTCTTCGTGCACAAGTATCTTTCATCGTTCGACCAGATTTCCATTACACCTCCGAGGTCGTGAGGATCTTATGGATTCGTTCCAATGAAAGCCATAATCTCATCACAATCGTGAGAACGAGGTTTGGCCTCTTCAGATCCTTTCCAATACCCTCCTCAGTCGACGCAAAAAACTTTGGGGGATAATTTTATTTCCTGAGAACAGTATTCGGGTTCTCAGGGAAATCAACCTTTCTCGCACAGCCAGCTAATTGCGTCTCCTGATTTATCGACAAAAGCACGAACAAACCTCGGGTTGACCTTGGACCAATGCTACCACTTCATTGCAACCTGAAAAGAGTAACCGCTCAAGGCGTCTATGCCCATGGGTCTCTTCTGGACCGGACTTTCGGCACCAAACAGATGGTGGGCCATGGCTGAATTGCCACCGGTGGAATTCCATCAATGAATGTGGCTGAGTATCATTTAATCTGGGGGCGATGCATTTATTTGCCGCCTTTGATCAGTCTTTGAGCTTCCTGGAGTATCGCTGTTCCGCGTATGCCTTTTGTATCAAGCTCCTTCGCGTCCTTGTCAGCTAAGGAAACCATTATTGCCGCGAGCTGCGCCTTGTCAGAAGGGTTAATGACTTCAAGGCCTCTCTTTTTTGCATATTCTACTGCCTGGTTACATGCAGCAGCTAGTCCATCTTCCGTTACTTTTGACCAGTATTCGACATTACTCATGAAAACCTTTTGGATATCGGGCGGGAGGCTGTTCCATTTAGCCAGATTCATCGCCCGTCCGGAAAAGGGAGCCGCCAGCATGTCATACATACTCACATATTTGACCACATCTGCAAGCTTCAGAGATTCAAGCCCTTCCGTCAATCCGAGAATACCATCCAGAATGCCCTTCTGCATGCCCGTATACATCTCTGAAGTGGATGTAGTTATACCTTCAGACCCAACTGCCCTTAACACTTTTGCCCAGTCTCCCACAACGCGGATTCTTTTACCTTTGAGATCGTCCAATTTGCGTATGGGTTTCGCCGACAGAATCTCCTGCGTATTAACTGAGTATTCCAGCGGTTTTATGCCGGCGTCGGTGTATTCCTTATCAATCTCCGGAAACTTGACTCTTAGTTGCTGGTAAACACGCATAGCCATTGGTTCGCTCGCACCAGCAAAGAAAAGTTGTATTGCCTTTGCGATCGCGAAACCTGTTTTAGTGTTGTTAGGACTCACATACGCTATGTCAGCTACGCCTCCAGCTAGTTCCTCTACCGCGTTGGCGCCTCCGATAACCTGCCCTCCCCAGTATGGTTTAATCTTTACCCTGCTTTGTGTTTCTTTTTCGATCTTCGCGATCCATAGCGCGTCTGCCTTGCTGAAAGTATGGTCAGCGGCAAATGCCGTCCCATAGGTCAATTCAATGACTTTCTGCTGCGCCAAAGCTTGGCTTGGTAAAACAATTGACATAGCAATCAAAATTGCCCATAAAATCATCGAAACTTTCTTACCCATATCCTCCTCCTTCATTGTTTTATTTTGCTGCGTGTATTTATTTCTGCGCACCTCACTTCATAAGCAAGTTGGGTAACCACATTGTGATAGGTTTTACAAATACGAAAAGAGGAAGTGTAACAAGCTCCATCAATAGAAAAGGGCCTGCCCCCCTGAAGACAATTCCAGGCGTAAGGTCCTTGTGGCTCCCGGCAATAATGTAGGCTATCATGCCTAAAGGTGGAGTTATACAAGTGATCTCGAGCATGCGAACCTGCACAACTCCAAACCAAGTTGGGTCAAACCCCAACATGTTCACCAGAATGGGATAAAAGACAGGTATAGTGAGTATCTGAATTGAGGGAGCTTCCATGACCATGCCCAAAAAGAAATAAATAATAACGATAACACCAACTACTGCCCATGCGGATATGTGGAGTGAAAGTACCCAATTGCCCGCAAAATCAGGAAGCCCTGTCTTCGCGCAGAAGAAATTGAAGATCATAGCACCCATGAAAATCGTGTACATCAGGCCGGATGTTTTCATCGACCCCATGAGAGTAGTTCCTAATTCCTTCCACGTTAGTCTTCTTTTTGCAAAGCCCAACACAATGGAACCGAAAGCTCCTATCGCCCCTGATTCTGTGGGTGTAAAAAAACCATAGATCATCCCCCCAATTGCAATAAGAAGAAGTGTTAATATTTCCCAGCAGTTCTTTACCTCCCTTATTTTCTCTCGAAATGTGGCTACTTCCGCCGGGGGACCTGCTGTGGGATTAAGTTTGCATATAATATAGATGGTTATTAAATACGAGATAATCGTAAGAATAGCCGGGATAATGCTCGCCGTGAAGAGCTTACCTATGGAAGCACCCGTGAGAATTCCGTAAAGGATGAACATACCGCTCGGAGGAATGAGGCTACCTATAGTACCTCCTGCCGCACAGGCACCAACAGCAAGCTTTGTATCGTAATTGTATTTTCTCATCTCGGGTAAAGCAATGGGTGCAACCGTCGCAGCCGTAATGAGAGCGCTACCGCTGCAGGCTCCAAATGCAGTCGATCCTCCTATGCTCGCCATTGCGAGGCCACCCCTCAAATGGCCCAGCCATTTTGACGCCAATTTGAAAAGATCTGCACCGAATCGAGAGGCGACGGTAACCTGAGCCATAAGAATAAATAGCGGCATGACTGCGAACGAATAGCCGGAAATAAGTTCTACAGGCACGGTTGCCATCTTCGTTAAAACACCGTTGATAGGATAGACAAAACACATCCCCGCAAAACCGACGAGTCCCAGTGCAGAGCCAATTGGCATTCCCAAAGCAAGGAGAGCAAAAATACACAGAAAACCTGTCAGACCTAATATTTCCGGACTCATCGGGACACCCCCTCGGCTGTGGACGTGTCTTTCTTGGATGGCTTCACTGCGTGAGCAAAATTATCCAGCAGTTTGAGAAACAGAAAGATGCATATCAGAGCGAGCGCTAATACCCAAAGCGATCTTGAAGGTACAATATTTGCATTCAGAAGTTCCGTCCGTTCTCCTCTTTGTATTTTCATCATCAATACTTTCCAGCCGGCATAGAACAATACGGTCCAATAAATCACGTTCAAGAATGTAGTAAATGTTGCAAGTCCTGTTCGTACTCGGGAGGAAACGCGACTGGTTATAATTTCTGCCCGTGCTGATGCTTCCAGGGTTTCACAATAGGCCACCGCATAAGCACCCACAATCATCATGTAAACTTCAATAACATCGAATGTTCCGGGTATGGAATATCCGATAAGCCGTGCCAAGGCAGTAACGACTATCATCATCATGACACCGATCATCACTATTCCGGCTCCAGCGGTGCAGATTTTAATCACTTGCCGAACAGGTTTTAAAATCTTCTCCATTTACAATCTCCTCTGAAATTAGAACCCTTTTTTGTTTCTATAGGGCATTCCCAATTCTCCACCCATCCGCAACAGCATCGGCGATAAGTTGCGGGTTCCTGCAATCACCAACAGCATAGAGCTCCGGAACTTTGCCTTTAAGGTCTTCAAATAAGTCGGAATTCGGTCTCATGGGTATCGCAGGGACAATACTGTCCGCTTCAATGGTGCGCTTGTATCCTTCTTTGGTGAGGACGGTAAGACCTTTCTCTGTGACAGCTATAGGTTTAACACCGGAGAGTATCTCAACACCTTTCTTGCGGAACCAGTAGAAGAGTTGGTACTTGAGATGTTGTATCATGCCTTCTCCCATCGCACCGGCTTCTTCAACGATGGTTACTTTTCTGTCTCTTTTTACGAGGAATTCGGCGAGCTCACAACCCTGAATACCACCACCGATGATGACAACATTCTTTCCCAATGGCATCCAGAGTTTGCTCAACATTCTCAAATATTTGGGAGCGATAAACTTCATAAAGAACTTGAGCATCTTATGGAGGTCGGTGTTCTTGACTACGTTGGGTCTATCGATGCCGGGTATATCGGGCACCTGGGGGATACCGCCGGTGGCGATAATAACAACCTCAGGCTTGAGTTGCTCAATGAGTGAAGAGGTGGCCTCTGTATTGAGTCTTAGTGTTACCCCGAGTTTTGTTATCTGTCCTTTAAGGTAACGGACGATTGCAGGCAGGTCCTCAATCTCAAGACCTTTGACCATTGCAGCGAGGGGAATGAGTCCCCCGAGCTTTGATGTTTTCTCAATAAGGGTAACAGCATGACCTCTTATGGCCGCTATCCGTGCCGCTTCCATCCCGGAGGGGCCGCCACCGATAACGAGGACCTTTTTTTTCTTATTTGCAGGTTCTATTAGGTAGGGTTTATCGGTTCCGATAGCCGCATTGATCCTGCACCGCCTCGGATGGTCTTCATCCTTGCAGCACGTGCAAGCGGTACAGGGGGCGATATCATGGTATCTGCCTGCAGCGAGTTTGTTCGGGAACTCAGGGTCAGCAAAGAGGCGTCTCGTTACCGCAATGAAGTCTGCCTTGCCTTCCCGGAGGATCTGTTCTCCGAGGACAGGATCGAGTCTTCCAACGGTGATAATGGGAATAGAGACAGTCTTCTTAAAGATCTCTGACATGCCCGCATTTGCCCCTGCTCCATGATGACTCATATCGAGTTCTTTCGGGAAGGATTCTAATGGGACAGGTGGTTCCGGATAGAAGAGGTGATCGGTAAGAAAGGATGCATCGTGTCGACCGACCCACTGTGATCTCACCTGGATGGCATCTGCGCCTGCCTGCTCTACTATCTTTGCTATTGCAAGGCTGTCACTAAAGTTGAGCGTCTCACTCGGTTCGACACCGATGAGTACGCCCGTTTCAATGCCGTTCATAATGACGGAGACGGCGAAGTCTGACCCGACCGCCCTCTTTATTCCTTTAATTATTGAGACAAGAACACGGGTACGACCCTCCAATGTGTCACACCCGTATGCGTCATTGCGTTTATTCCAGAAGGGCGACAAGAAGGTATGAAGGAGATGGCTGCAGGAGGTATTGATCTCAACGCCATCGAAGCCTGCCTTCCTGGCACCAACTGCATTGCTTATGAACTTCTCTATCGTCTCCTCTATCTCCCCTAACGTGAGAGGTCGAGGCATCGTATTGTGGTTATCCATCTCCGAATAGACACAGACTGAAGAGGGAGCACGGGGAGTATCGGCGGTCGGAACAAGTTTCCAGTTCGCGAGGTTAGCAAGCTGCGCAAATACGGGACATCCATACTTGTGAATGAGCTGAGTAACCTCTGACATTGCCGCAACATGTTTGTCGTTGTCGAGTCGAAAGCCTTTGCCGCCCGGCTCGATTTTGGGGCTTTCCATGATGATGAGGCCGACACCTCCTTTGGCGAAAGCCTCGTAGAGATACTTTGCTTTGTCCGATACCGGGTTATCTCCCTGGGCCCAGTATTGAAGACCCGCAGCGGATTTAATCAGCCGATTACGGGTCTTCACTGGGCCTATACAGGAGGGGGAAAGGAGGAGTCGAAAATTGTCGCTGTTCATGAATTGCTACCTTTCTTAAGAGACATTTCGATTATGGGAACAGGTTGATTTTTACTCATCTTGATTGTAGATTACCTCGCTCTTGGATCAGGTTCGCCCCAGATTTAATTTTGGCCGTGAAGTGAAAAATGGGATTATTCGCCTTTCTGATAATCAGCGGACAATGGGCAAAACCTTTCGGCGCGAATACCATGCAACTCTTCCGGAGAATGTGTTTCTCGCCATCCAACCATATCTCGACCTCACCGGCAAGATCATGGGGATCCTGGGGGTTAGTGCCAATAAAAGCAATAATCTCATCACAATCGTGCGTGTGAGCTTCTGTCGTTACTATTTCCGATCCTTTCCAGTACCACACACAATTGACGGCGAGTGCTCCTCGTATAATGTTGTCGTCCAGAAAAAGCAGGCGAGTCCTCATGAAGTCGAGATGCTGATCGTTGGGCTCAGCATTGGTAATAATATATTTTGTATATTTGAATTCTTCTTTTTCTTGCAAATTACCGTTCCTCCGGATTTTTTATCTTCCCAATCCTTGAATATAAGCACCACTCATGCACCACATCGTCACTACAAAACGCCTGTCTTCTTGGATCGTTCACCTTCACTCAAACACAACGCCTTCTTTTTTTAATGCGTCCAATTCCTTTTCCGTCATACCGAGTATACCCTTGAGCACATCGCCAGTGTTTTCTCCTGCTTTAACTGTGGGTGGACGTTCCACTGAGGCATTTGAATTGGTATACCGTAGAGGGCTGGTAAGGAATTTCACTTTGCCGAGAGTAGGATGTTCAAGCTCTTTGAGCATCCTACGAAGCTTAAACTGCTCGTCTTCATCGACGAGCTTTGCCACAGATAAGACCGGGACAGATTGCATGCGATAGCTCTGCAGGAGAGCTGCCACGTCAGCGACATGGTCAAATGCTCCGAGCCACTCTTCGACGTACTCGACTACCGCATCTTTATTTTTGAGCCGTGCTTCTCTTGTTTCAAAACGAGGGTCAGTCGCAAGCTCGGGTTTTCCCATCAGGTCCGTGAGCCTGTCCCATCCTACTTTCGTAGCCGCACTGATGGCGAGATATCCGTCTTTCCCCTTGAAGATGCCCCATGAAGGCATATCATTGTTGAAGGCACCGGCCCGTTTGAGTTCCACTTTTCCTTCTGTGAGCGTGTGGACACCGACCGCCATGTGCAGGCAGTTGATGGCACAATCAGCCATGGCAATGTCAATGTAGTCGCCCTGGCCTGAGATCGAGCGACGGTACAATGCAGCACAGATCGCACCAAAGGCATTAAGTCCCGCAAGAATGTCCGTTACCGGGAAACCTACGAGTGACGGTCTTCCATCGGGATCGCCGGTAAGATCAAGGATGCCGCTGATGGATTGAATACTTAGGTCTGCGGCCATCTGTTCGGCCCGGGGACCCTCCTGCCCCCACCCTGAAATGGAGCACATAATCATTGAGGGGTTCACCTCTTTAAAATCCTGATAGGTTAAATTAAACTCTCTCATCACACCTGGACGGAAGTTCTCCACCACAACATCACAGGATTTTGCTAACTTCAGGATAAGCTCTCGGGAGCCTTCCTTCTTCATATCGACGCCGAGGCTTTTCTTGCCGCAGTGGTTATAAATAAAGTCAGTACTTTCACCTTTAAAAAAATACGGAATACCGCGGGCCACCTTTCCGCCTGGTTTCTCAACGTTTATGACCTCCGCGCCACAATCTGCCATGTAGCGGGTACAGTATGGCCCGGCCAACGCATCGGTGAAATCGAGTACGCGTACTCCACTTAGGATTTTATCCATTAGATCTTACCTCCCAATTCTTTGTTCAGGCAAGTGGTTGACTGATCTGCAGAATGTCTTCCACAACCATATCCCAGTTCAGCTTCTTTCCGATAGCCTTTTCCCGTTCTGCAAGTTTTTCCTTATGAAAGTCGCGGATCTCTCTCGAGAAAGGCTGATTATCACAGACAAGATACCGGATGGCACCTTTTGCATCTCTTGCCCCCATTGCCACACCACGCACGTGGCGATTGGAGGCAACGGGATGATCGAGAATGCCGGCTTCAACAGCTTTATCCGCGCCGACCACCGGATCACCGTTGCCAAACTCGAGCGCACGGTCCACGATGGCGCGCGTTTCCTTTTCCATCATATCCATTTCTTCCTCGATATCCCCGTTATTGGTGATGTTGATTTTCTGGTCCTTTAGCATACGAAGCATCATTTTTGCGCTTCGCAGACTGTAGGCTGCGTTCTCTTTCGTAGTGATACTCTGCGCCTCATCATGGGTTTTAATGAGACATACGTCTACATTCGCAAAGACGGAGACAACGGGTGACCAGAGGACTTCCGCTATGGCCTGAGCTTCATCTCTCGGATATCTTCCCGCTATCTCGGCGCCGCCGCTGTATACAGTCACATCATTGTAGCCAAGCTTCTTCAAATATTCGTTTGACAATCTCGGGGCAGCAACCGCATATGCTATGTCCTGCGCCATATTGCCCTGACTGGCGGCGTTCACCCACACGTGTTTAACGCCCTGCTCCGGCATGCTCAGGAGATTGAGAATTGTTCCGGCAAGGATCAAACTCGGAGGGGTGATACCGGGGATTTGGTTGCCTCCGAGCGGATGGGCACATATCGGGATACCCCGCTTCTCGTATTCCCCGATGAGGCGAAAGAGATACTGATATTCCCGGACAACACTCTCAAACGTGTTCGTCTTACTGTAGTTCATAAAACAGATAAGCGTCTGACCTTCCGTGTACGTGTGGCCTCCGGCAAGTCCTACCTCCCCTATGAGCCTGCAAACAGGTCCCACGAACCGGAGCCGGACAGGCAGATTAACTGCATCTATCACTTTTCTTGTACCCTTCACACCATGATTGATAAGCGGAAAACCGTTTAAAAGTGTTCTGCCTGAGGCTTTGCTCTTCTCTATCTCTCTCTCTGCCAGTTCGAAGCGATTTGTTCTCGTGAAACTGTCGACCATAGTCCCGAGAAGGTCAGTGTGGCCTTCATTCTGTATGTATTGCAGGAGTTCAATCTCCTGCTCAATGGTGGTATGCCCCATGTCGCTCGTGAGCAGGATCTCGCCACGTTTACGGGCTGCGTCGATTTTAACAGCCATATTTTTTGTCGTGAGGATACTCTTGTGATACTCGGCCGCTTCATCGAGGTCCACTTCCGCGCCGCTCTTCCACATGGCGAGTACTTCTTTTCTCTGTTGGGCAAAATCTTCATCGGCTATTCGTGTATTGGTGATCATAATTGTCTACCTCTTTGTTGAAAATCTGATTTCAATGCGGCGATCACTTCCTCGGGAAGAGTTGATGCGGGATAGACTCTGTTATATCCCAGATCCTCGAAGTATGTGTGTACATCTTCCCATTTGTCATCGCCGATGAAGAGGTGGCCGCCAATGTACAAGAGGATATTCTCCAGGCCGGCTTCAGTACATTTCTGCCGAAAGCCCTCTGAAAGGACCTTCGCATGCCCCGAGAGAGAGGAGACAAGAATGCCGTCCGCCTTTGTCTCTATGGCGGCATCAATGAACTCCTTCTGGGAAACACCAATCCCGAGGGAAACAATATTGAAGCCATTATTCCTCAGCGCATGTTCCAGTACTTTTATCCCTATATTGTGTATATCGTCACCGATGACACCCGTTACCAAGGTTACGCTCATGTATAATCCTCCTTACACTGTCTTTCTTATCTCGTTTTGCTCGGGACCAGGAGCCTTATAATTTTGGAAACTTTATCGACGTCCTCCAAGTGCTCAAACATACTGAGGGCCTTCTGTCCGTTTTGCTTGCTCACCGTCTTCGAGAATTCTATATTCCTCATGAACTTGTTCTTAATCTCTTCAAAAGGAGTAGGGGCATCCAGCCATCCCAGGGGGTCCTCACGGTATGCCGATAACTCCTGTCCATTCTTCAGTTTTACCGTTAGACGTCCCGCGTGGTTCTTTCCAAGCGGAAGATTGGGTACGAGTGTAATCTTCTTGACCAGCGCAAGTACCCTCGGGTCACGGATGTAATCGTCCGTGTAATGTTCAATCCTTACCTCTTTTCTTACAAAGGCGTTAGCAATTCCGAACGGTAGGCTGAAGAGCGCTCTTACCTGACAGTCCTTCTCCTCGAAATACTGGTTGAGAAAGTGTTTGATCCTGTTCGGGGGTACATCGAAGGTAATCGATTCGATATCGGCGCTGTCGATCTCGTGCTTTTTCAGGATTTCCAGGGCACACTCGAGAGCGTTATGGTTACCATAACAGGATGGATGAAGCTTGTGCTGACCTTTGACGTAGTATACTGTTCCAAGATCAACCAGAGCATTTTCCGGATGAGGGTTCTTACAATATTGCCCAAAATATCCGAGAGGACTCGAAAGGGCATCCCGAATACCCTGGAACCCCCTCTGCGATAGAAGAACCGAGAGAACCCCGTTGTAAGCAGACATCGCTCCCGGAAGTTTGAAAGAATGGACTCCATCCCAGATACTCTGAAAAGATCCGGCTAGAAGATTAACAAGAATACCGAAGGCATTGACCATCTGTGCGTGATCGAGATGCATTAGTCTGCCCGCAATCGCCGTAGCACCAAACGCATTGACAGTCCCACAGGCTTCAAAAGAAGTGACAAAATTGAAATCGTCGGCAACAGCGAGTCTGGCCGCCAGATCACCACCAAGCACCACCGCAGCAATCATCTCCTTGCCTGAGGCTCCGGTATACTCCGATATTGAAACTGCCGCCGGTTCCGTCGTGCTTGCCACGTGACCCACCATTTTCCCCGCGTTTCTCCCTTCGGGTTCGGGTCCTGTGACTTCGAAATCAAAGGACCGGGTCATGATAGAGTTCATCATCGCGGCATTGGGAAGCGGCACCTTATCCCCGTGGGCCAGAATGGTAGCTTCCCTGCGCCCCCCCCACCCGCGAATCAGGTCCAGAAGGGCCTTATTGCCGGAACCGTTGGCACCTCCAATGGTACAGCTTATTGCATCGATGATGCGTTTTTTTCCTGCATCGATTACCTCATTACTTAACTCTTCGTAACGCGTATGCAGAATGTGATCCGTCAGTTGATCGATAAGCTTGGCCATAGTTCCAATCTCCTTATTACTCGTCCGTTAAGCGTCTTAAAGAAAAATCGAATCCCTGTAAGGCTATTTTTCTAACCACGCATGTTCCGGCGCCCAAAGGTCCGTTTGTGGTGTCCCCAGTATTCCATGATCGTGCACTCTCTTATTCGCCGTTACATAATCCGGCATAAAGTGGAGCGGAATAGTGAATGCATGCCTGTCAATTATCAATTTCATAACCGTCTTAATGTTTTTGGCCTTACTTCTTTGGGTCTCTCGCGCCAATTGCATCATGTAATGCCTGGAGTAGTCATCAGGAGCGCTCATCAAAGTAAATTGCTTACCACCCCGCCGTAATGGTTAGACATCGTAACGACCACGTCAGGATTTCCAGTGGGTTGAGCCTGGATGAGCCCCTCCCACTTGCCACCCTGGTAGACTATTTGCGTATATTTGCCGATCTGCGCGGGAGGCATGATCAGACCCAAAAACCACGTAAGATTACGAGTGAAAGTGCGGTCCCAGTCCGACAGAGTTATCTTGACCGTCGATTTATTCACAACCTCAGCTGAATTGATCCTTCCTTTGCCAACTGTTTTTACAACAATGCGCTGATCGAGGTTCCATTTTACGGCATCCGAATCAAAATCTATATTGTCGTAAAATTTGACACCCGTTCTAAGTGTGAGAGCAATCGTTTTGGCTTTAGCATCTTCCTCGAATGCCTTGGCGATCCACGGTATAAGCTGGTCCCTCTTATTCACACGCAAAAGGGTTTCAAGCGCGGGAAACTCCTGTCGCATAGCAAAAAGCGTCTTAGTCATTTTCGGAGGATGACCGATTAGAGCGCCTTCATAACGGTCTGAGACTCGAAGAGTTCCGCCGTATTGCGGTTTTGTTTGCGTACCAAAGACAAACAACAGACTCATGACCGCTAGTGAAATAACTGCCAACTGATAGCCCATCGTTTTGGTTGCTTGCACGTTGTTCTTCTTCGTCTCCTTCAAAACGAACTATTTCCTAATCTGCTTTTGAAATGAGTTTCACAGTGCCTTCACCTACAGTACACTTTTTCCCATCCGGGAGTTCTGTCCATGCATCCAGATCAACGAGGTGCTGATTGTTTTGTACATATTTTCTCTTTACCATGCCTTTCGCTGTTACTATCTCTCCGAGGAACCAAGTTACCCGATGAGCACAATAGAGTCTTGTTACAAAACCAGCATCCCCCATCCAGTTGGAAATAAGGCTTGCCACAATAGCTTCGTTCTGACGTCCGGTTGAGTGGGCATAAGGCAATCCCGCTACCTGCGCCATTGAGTCCAGATAATGCCAATCAATTGCGTTGTGGTGTGCTCCCGTTTCCGGATCTATGAGGCATCGTTTCAGATCATTCTTCAGAGCATTCCACTTCCAACCGAAGGCGATCACATATCCCGCAGCCCCCCCGATCCATGAAACGATATCGCTCACATCAAGCGGCCCGCGGATGAGAGGTTTCAGTTCCTCGCCTTCGACAACATCCTCCCAGTAGAGCACCTCGCCTCCCCTTCTGAACGCGCCTTTCATTTCGTCTTCGTAAAATTGATGGATCTTGTTCAATTCTTCTTCGGTGTAATGAGTTCTCCTTCTGTCGGCAAAAAGCTTTTGTCCTGTACTCTTCTTTGTTCCTGGAGGCATAGCCTGAACGATTTCATTTGCGATCGAAATTCCGACGATGTCATTCTTCTCGTTATACAGGGTTCTCTGGTTCCTCGGAGTAAAGAGACGGTAAGGTTTGCCTGCACTGTCTTTCTCTTCAATGCCCAGATACTTATTGACTACATGGTAGCGGTCTCCCGGATGCACCACCTTAAACATGAGGTTTTCCGTTCCGCCATAAAAAGCGTTCCATCCGGGTATTTCTGGTTTATCAGGGAAACAGCCCGCGTTCACTACGGCTCCTTGAAAAATAGGAGGTGCTATAATGCTCCCATGGATCGAGCGTTTGGCATATTCGGAGTCATAGTAGAGCGGATTTGAATCACCAACGGCGAAAGCATATTTCTTGATGAAGTCTTCTGTTACCAAATGTTCATTGACCGGAAAAGTGTAGGTGGACTCCCATATGGTAGGTACCGGAGTTACGGTTCCGGCTCTTCTTGCATCGACAGCCAAGAAGTCATCTATAATTCGGTTCCACTCGTATAGCTCCAGGGTACCATCCTCGTATCTTTGTCTTAGTCCCTCGTAGTCTATTGTTGCTTCATCCATTGCTTTCCTCCTTGTCTTCTTGTTAGCAAACATCACACCTTTTGGTCTCAACTATTTTGTGCATACTATTGTCCATATACGTACATGTTGTTCTTATCCGAACAACTATTTATATCTTATATCATAGTGGTTATGACAAATACAATCTTTTTTTAACTGGAACTCTGGCCTGCGCTCACTCGGTGCCCAGGCGTAAGGAACGTCGCCTGGAGGTTCGTCAAAGACCCCGGTGTGAGAGGGCCTATGGCGCCGGCCGGAGAAAAATCCTTATGAGGGAGCGTAAAATCACCAGATCCCAGATCAAAGGGATCCATTTCGAGAGGCTCGGCACGCGACAGGGAATGGCAACGCCCATACAGCTCCGCACAGTTGAGGCGATGTGGAACCGGCTTCGTTTATCCCGAATAGAGAGCAAGGATTAGGCCATCATTTTAGCGCAGAGGTAAACGAATTTTTGGTTCAAATGAACGAATGCGCCAAAAGAGGCATCATGGTAATCGGCGCGACGAATTATTTGAACCATGTCGATATTGCCGCAAGAAGACCTGGCCGGTTCGACAAAAAGATTTACATCGGACCGCCGGATTTAGAAGCGAGAGTGGAAGCCATCAAATTGTACATGAAGGACCGTCCGCAAGAAAAGATCGAGTATTTCAGTCTCCTTGCTGATAAAGAGTGCTATTCGTTCGCTGATCTGGAGCTTGTGGTCAATGAGGCTGCGAGGAAGACCCTACAACGCCGAGAACCTATCCAAAGGGAATATCTTGAAGCAGGATTTCAAACCATACCACCATCAATCACGAATCAAATGATTATCGATATGTCAAAGGAGTAGCACGCATATTGCTCGACGTGCTTCTACGCAATGACTTAGGAGAGACCACAAGTAGAATATGATGTAAAAAAGAAAAGAGTCAGAAAGAAGATTCCGCTACACTTTCGTGACAGAATCGAGGCGTTAAGACGATTCGAGAAATATAAAAAGGACTTCGAAGAATATGCGAGATATTAAAACCTTGCACCAATGCTATGCAAGCGAGACAGGTAAGGACGGTCGGCGTCATCGTGACCTTATGGAAGACCCATGCAAAATCTATGATCAGATAAACTTTGAAGGCAAAACTCTGTCAAGAATTACAAAAGAAATTACCGAATCACAAAAGCGGAAGCTATGTTTGAGATGTTCGAGGGTGATGCCTATACGTCCTCATCTTAGTCAGAGGGCCAACGTCCTCACCCCTGAAAGACGTACCTGCCTCATCTGACACCTTAAGGGCGCGGAATTTGCTTGATATGGTTCTCGACTTTTTGCCAAATTCGGCGCATAAATAGTTATCGTCATAGAACCTCAGAATAACCATTTTCCTGACGTTTATCGGTCTTTTTTCGCATAGCCTCGCCCTCTCCGCGAAAATAAACCACACTTGTACAATAAACAGCACTTTTTCGACCCTATACCAGGTCAAAAACCGTGGCACCCCTCTTCTTACGGCCAAAACAAAATAGGAACTATTTTTGTAAGTATTCGTAATTATTTAGCTTTATACTTGACATAGAAGGATCGTCTGCTATGATTATACTATGAACTATTTGAAATCATTGACGAATCTGAGATCAGACAGTTCAAATCCTGTCGGCGGACAGGTTGATGCCGGACAAGCCGGCTACACCAATCGGACTGAAGGCCGCGTCGCATACGTTGGACGAGCCGATGAA